>JADGDK010000001.1:0-22414 GCA_016744895.1 Campylobacterales bacterium
ACAATCATCGCTAAAATTATAAAATATGCTAGGAACTTTGGGACTTTATATTTTTGAAGTTTTGTTAAGATTGGAGAAAGTACCGCGGCGATAAAGATCGACAAGAAAAGTATCACAATCGCTTGGCTTGCCATCTTCAAACCACCGATAATAATCACAAATGCCGAAAGATAAAAAAAGTAATATTGTATTCTCTGTGATTCAATCATGACAATTCCTTAAAGATTTACGTAAAAGTATAAAGCTTTTTACGATCACTAGAACTTGCGATTCCAGCTTGCATGCGGTATTTTGTAACGGTTCGCCTGCCAATTTTGATATTAAACTTTTTCTCTACTTCTGCTAAGATTTTGTTATCACTGAGTGGTTTAGCATGATTTTCAGATTTGATGATATCTTGTATAAAAGATTTTATCTCACTATTTGAAACTTCTCCATCTTCACCTAAAGCAACTGCAAAAAAGCTCTTGATAGGATAGACGCCACGATCACATGAGATGTATTTATTGGATACTGCACGTGATATGGTTGAGTGATGACGATCAAGCTCTCCTGCTAAATCATCAAGTTTCATAGGCTTTATGGCACCACCTTTGAAAAACTCATATTGATATTCAACAATCATCAATGCAATTTTAGTAAGTGTTGCTTTTCTTAACTCTAAAGCATCTACAAGAGAAGTCGCCTCTTTGATCTTCTCTTTGACAAAGTCAAACTTTTCATCAATTCCACCCAAATCAAGAACAATATCAGGATAATATGCAACATTGAGTTTCACATCAATACTTCCCTCATTCATATTGATAAAGATATCAGGAATTATTTGTACTTGCTCTTTGAGATAGTCCAAAGCAGGAGGATTTTTACACTTTCTTATAATCTTTAGTGCATTTGTAAAATGTGGCTCTTTTTGATACTTCTCAAGGTTTTCAAAATCCTCTATCATAGTGACACAGCACTTATATAATTTATCTTCAAGATCAAAATCATTAAGTTGAAATAAAAATGACTCCAAAAGATCAACAGCACCTACACCACTAGGTTCAAGATACTGAAACCTTTGTCTGATACGTTCAACAGTCTCTACCTTCTCACCAATTTGTTTGGCAATCTTCTCAATCTCTACATCAAGATAACCATTATCATTGATATTATCAATAATCAAATAGGCAATTTCTCTAGAAATAACCGTCGGAAATAGAGGTGGAACTATCTGCTCTGCTAATTTGTCATATAATGATTTTTTAGTCGTAGTCATCGCTTCTATCTCATTTGAAACGGAGTTTTTGATACCACTATTTTGAAGCGGTTTCGCTTTGGTTTTTGAACTCTGTTCGCCCACTTCATTACCTGATTTGATCTCTACAAATGGATTCTCTTTACTGGCTTGATCTAAAGTCTCTTTAAGAGATTCAATGTCAGCTTTCAGTATAGGTAGCCACCCACGAAGAGTGCCAGATAATTTATGTTTTGTCCCTATACTCTGGCGGAGCTTCATTTTCTAAAGTTCTCGCCAAGATAATGTTTTTGTACCAATTTACTATTAAAGATCTCTTCACTCGTACCTTGATCCAAAAGTTCACCACTTTTTATTACATAAGCTCTATCGCAAATCGAGAGTGTTTCACGGACATTGTGATCTGTGATCAAAACCCCGATACCAAGCTCTTTAAGCTCTTGAACAATTTTTTGGATATCTGTAACTGCCAATGGATCAACACCAGCAAAAGGTTCATCTAAAAGTAAAAACTTAGGCTCAATTGCCAAACTTCTTGCAATCTCACAACGTCTCCGCTCACCACCACTGAGACTGATCCCCAAACGATCACGAATAGGTTCAATATTTAAAATGTCCAAAAGTTTATCTACTTTTTGTTGTTGCTCTTTTTTGTTATTTGTCACAATTTCAGCAGCTAGTAGTAAATTATCTTCAACAGAGAGCTCTTTAAAAATACTTGACTCTTGTGGTAAATACCCTATTCCCATCTGTGCACGTTTATGTAAAGATGCACTAGATATATCTTTATTATCTAAAAAAACTTCTCCACTACTTGGTGCGATAAGCCCACAAATCATATAAAATGTAGTTGTTTTTCCTGCACCATTTGGTCCTAATAAACCAACAACTTCTCCACTGTTCACTTCAAGAGAAAAGTCATGAATAATTTTATATTTTTTAATCGTCTTAGAAAGGTTTTGCGCTTTTAATTTATGACCCATAACTTACCCTATAAATTCTACTTGTAGCTTCTAATGAAATCTCAACTTTCATAAACTCAAATCCCAAAGCTTCAACCATCTTTTCTAACTTTTCATCTGCCCATTCGATAAAGTGATATCCCTCTAATTCTAGGTTTTCTAAAAGACCACTTTGTATAAATTTATCACTTCCTTCATTGTAAATATCATAATGATAGACCCAGTTATCATAAATGTTTAAAATTGAAAATGTTGGTGAAGTTGCTTCATCTTTAAGCTCAAGCATAGAAACAAAATTTTGCACCAATGTCGTTTTACCACTGGCTAATGTTCCAATAAGTAAAACAATCCCACCCTCAGGTAGAGTTTCTTTAATATATTTAGTAATATCGACTAATTCTTCAAATACTTTAATCAAAATTTATAACTTATTTGAAATTTCAATAATTTTTTTCAGATGTGTTGTACACAGTTTAGAGTCAATTGCCTCTTTTGCAATCTCTATACCCTCTTGAATATCTCTTGCCTTACCATCAACAACAAACGCCATTGCAGCATTTAAAAGGACAATATCACGCTTTGCACCTTTTTCAATACCATTAAAAATATCCATAGTAATTCCAGCATTATACTGTGCATCTGCTCCAGCGATAGCGTCAGCAAAAGAGAGCTTAAACCCATGCTCTTGTGGATCGATAATAAAATCCGTTGTTCTACCTTCTTTTAACATCGTGGCATAAGTAATATCACAAATACTGATCTCATCCATACCATCTCGGCTACTAACAGCCATGGCACTTTTAGTATCTAAAAGACTAAGGGCTGTGATAATTCTAGTTAAAAACGCATCACTAAATACGCCTATAAGGTATTTTCTCACTCCTGCGGGGTTGGTAAGAGGTCCTAATATATTAAAAATTGTTCTATGAGATAAACTTTTTCGAATAGGCATGATATGTTTCATCGCTGGATGGTGATTGATCGCAAATAAAAATGTAAATCCGCACTCTTGTAACATTTGTGCTTGCCGTTTTGGATCAAGGTTTAAGTTGATGCCTAACACTTCAAGCATATCAGCACTCCCGCTATTACTAGTAATCGCTCGGTTTCCGTGTTTGGCGACGTGGCACCCTGTTGAGGCTAAAAGAAGTGAAACGGTAGAAGAGATATTAAAACTACCACTCTTATCGCCACCAGTTCCTACAACATCGATAAGCTGATCTTTTAAACTCTCATCAATATCTAATTTTATAGAGTGTGCTCGCATCACATCAACTGCAGCTGCAATTTCCTCCGCAGTTTCACCTCTTTCATAAAGTGAAACTAAATAATTTTTTGCATCTTCAGCTCCCATTTCACCACTGAAAATTTTTTCAAACTTATCTTTTGCCACATCAAACATTATGCAATTTCCTTAACATATTCATCTTTTTTACTTTTAGGGATTGACTTTGTAACAGGTATTTGCAGTACCTCATATTTAACACCTCTTTCTAAATAGGCTATCTCTATGATATCACCAATTTTAACTGCTTTTGCAGGTTTTACAATCACACCATTTAAAGATACCACTTTAGATTTACACATATCTTCAGCGATAGTACGTCTTTTTGTAATATTTACAGAATTTATAAACTTATCTATTCTCAATTTTTTAGACCCTAATTTTTCAATTTAACTTTTATTTTATTAAAATAATATATAAAGCTTTATTAAATATGAAAAAAATATAATATATTTAACTTAACATTTTGAAATCAATTTTTGGATAAAATCCTAGAACAAATAGGTCTAACAATTCTAGAGTTACCGCTCTTAGCTTTAGTGCAAGGAATTTTGTTTGGACTTGTTCAAACAAAAGGAAACAATTTAATGAAAAAAGAGGTTAAAAAAGTAGTTTTAGCGTATAGCGGTGGATTAGATACAAGTATCATTTTAAAGTGGCTTCAAGATGAGTATAACTGTGAAGTAGTCACTTTTACAGCTGACATCGGTCAAGGTGAAGAGGTAGAGCCAGCACGACAAAAAGCGTTAGATTTAGGAATTAAACCTGAAAATATTTTTATAGAAGATCTTAGAGAAGAGTTTGTAAAAGATTATGTATTTCCTATGTTTAGAGCCAACACTATTTATGAAGGTGAGTATCTTTTAGGAACTTCAATTGCAAGACCACTCATTGCAAAACGACAAGTAGAGATTGCAAATCAAATGGGTGCAGATGGTGTGAGCCATGGTGCGACTGGAAAAGGAAATGACCAAGTACGATTTGAGATTGGATATCTGAGCCAAAATCCAAACTTAGCGATTATCGCACCATGGAGAGAATGGGATCTAAATTCAAGAGAAAAACTTTTAGCTTATGCTAGTGAGCATGGTATTAAAATTGAACAGAAAAAAGGAAAATCTCCATACTCTATGGATGCAAATCTACTGCATATCTCTTATGAAGGATTACAGTTAGAAGATCCAAACTTAGAACCTGAAGAGAGTATGTGGAAATGGTCAGTAAGTCCAGAAAATGCTCCTGATAAAGCTGAGTATATTGAGATTGGTTATGAGAGTGGAGATCCTGTATCATTAAATGGTGAAACACTCTCTCCAGCTACGATGTTAGAGAACTTAAATGCTCTTGGAAACAAACATGGTATTGGACGTATCGATATCGTTGAAAATAGATTTGTAGGTATGAAAGCACGTGGTTGTTATGAGACTCCAGGTGGAACGATCATGTTAAAAGCACATCGTGCTATCGAGTCAATCACTGTGGATCGTGAAGCAGCACACTTAAAAGATGAGTTGATGCCACGCTATGCAAAACTGATCTATAACGGTTTTTGGTTTGCACCAGAGAGAGAAATGCTTCAAGCGGCAATCGATAAAACTCAAGAAAATGTTAATGGCACAGTAAGACTCAAACTCTATAAAGGAAGTGTCATGGTTGTAGGTAGAACTTCACCAAACACACTTTTTGATGAAGAGTTTTCAACATTTGAAGAAGATGAAGTTTATAACCAAAAAGATGCGGAAGGTTTTATCAAACTAAACGCACTGAGATTTATCATTAAGAAGAGTTAACCACTCTTCTTAATAAGCATAAACCTCTTTTAAAACTGCGACGAGAGGCTCAGACCAAAGGGAGAATTTGCCCTTGTAGGAGTAGTTTTAAAAGAGATTTATAATTTGATAGGTTTTGTTAAAAGATACCCACCCACAAGCACAGGCACAATCCCCAACAATTGACGAAATTCAGGAACTTCTCCAAGATAGAGATATGCAAATAAAAGTGTAAGCATTGGTACTAACGCCATCATAGCAGATATTTTGGTGATCGATGTGCGATGCAATGCCTCCATCCACATAATCTTTGAAACTCCAAAAATTAAAAAACCGATCAATACTACATGAGGCAAGGCACTCACAAAACCATCATACGATATCGAGGGTTCAAAAATCCATGCTAAAAGTCCAATCACAGGCAATGCAAAAAGTGTCCTAAATCCCAAAATAGTTTCAGATGCACAATGTTTACGTGTACGTTTTGAGTAAAAATTTGCAATTGGAGCCATCGCTGCTGCGATCAAAATGAAAAGATCACCTTTATTTAAAACTAACGCTTTTGGAAATAGTATCACAATGGCACCTATACCCATGATAAATGCTCCAAAAGTATGTATCATATCCATCTTATCACTACCCAAAACATTAAAATAGAGATAAGAAAAAAGCAGTTGTAAAAATATAATAACTGACATATTCCCAGCTGTGGTATATTGCATCCCTAAAAAGACAAAAGCAAACATGGTCGTAATCCAAAAACTCGTCAGCAATAGATCTCTATAAGCATTTATATTTTTAAGCTCTGAAAAAAGTGCTTTTTTATACATAATAATGATGAAAAATAACAATGAGACTAAAAGCGAAAGTGCATAAGTATGTAGTGCTCCAACATGCGATATCGCTACAATAGAGAGAATTGGAAACCAACTCTCAAGTAGGGCCAACCCCACCATGAGAAGTTCACCTTCACGTTCTTTTGTCACGCTTTATCAACAACTAAATGAGAAAAGGCAAAACTAAATTTTGATCCTATATTTGGACTACTTTCAATATCAAGATAACTATCATGCAATTTTAAGATATATTTTACGATATAAAGCCCTACACCGATAGAGTTATCCCAAGAGAGAGAATCCACTCGAAAAAATCGCTTGGTGATATTAGTGATATCCTCTTGCTGTATACCAATCCCTTTATCAATCACTTCTAATCTACCCTCATTATTTTTTATAGTCACTTCATCTTCAGAATATTTTAGTGCATTTTCTATTAAGTTTGTTAACAAGTTGTCAAACATAGCACGATCTGCATTTAACACTATGTCTTCAATCTCCAAGGATATATCACGATCAGGATATTTTTGAATCAATGTATCTTTAACGTCTTCAGCCAATGCATTTAATTTAAAATAACTAAACTCAGGGGCAAATGAGTCATTTTCCAACTTTACAGCTAAAGAGAGTCTGTCTATCATAGAGGTAATTTTCTGTGCATTTTTAGTTACTTTACTCAAAAACCTATCTCTGATTTTTGGACTTAAATCAGGATCTTCTTGTACTGTTTGAGTATACCCCATGATTGCAGCCACAGGGTTTTTAAATTCATGAGAGATTGCAGATATGATATCCCCTTGTTTCTTACTCAAGAGTTTTAAATTTTTTGTATATTTTGCTTTTTGTCGATCTCGTTTTTCCAGCTTAGAAGATACTTTTTCAATCTGTTTAGAGATGATATCAAACTCTTGGCAACAGCTCACGCCTTTAAAATCTATCTCATACTTTTTATTAAGAAGATTTTCCAAAGAGATATTGATACGCTCTAAATCATTACTGATATGTTGGTTAATCCAAAGTGCGATCCAAAAAGCAAATAACATGGCAAATGCAAACAATGCCATTGCCTTTATCCAAAACTGAAAAAACTTATCTTTGATACTTTCAAGCGCATAAGCCATACGTACATATCTCATGTTTACAAACTTTACAACATACAAAAAATCTCGTGATACACTCTCGGAATAACGCACACTATACCCTAAGCCATGTTCAGCAGCTTGTGTCACTTCAGGACGATTGAGATGGTTTTCCATACCTTTTACATTTCTGTTACTCTCAAACAAAACGACACCTGATGCATCGATAATTGTCACACGAACTGAAGTTTTCTCTTTGATTTGCTGTACAACTTTTTCTAATTTATGCTCATTTGCATTGATAACTTCAAATTGATCAATCATGTTCACAAGCATCGTTTTATGATTGTCGATCTCTATATTTTTCAGTAAAATATAACCTGAGAGTGCCACTACTATCAATGTCACAAAAAAGAGAATTGAAAAATTTCTAAAATAGAGTTGATCTAACCTTAACATAGTTTATAACCAATCCCACGAATTGGCTGGATATAAGCTTTTTCTCTATTAGGATCTATCTTTTTTTTAAGACGGTTTATCGTGACATTAACCGTTTTTTCTTGTTTAAATTCTTCATCTTTCCACACCTCTTCAAGCAATTGATCACGGTTTAAAACAATGTTTTTATTTTGAATAAAGTAGCTTAAAAGCTCAAATTCCAATTTACTAAGTCCTACTTCTTCACCAGCAACATAGGCACGTCTCTCATCTAGATCCATGGTGATATCTTTGTATACCAATTTACCTTCATCACTTTTCTTAGTACGTCGAAGCATAGACTTGACTCTAAGTACAAGTTCATTCATATTAAAAGGTTTGGTCAGGTAATCATCACCACCTCGTAAAAAACCCTCTTCTATTTCACTATCTTGGTTTTTAGCACTTACAAAAATTACAGGTATTCGGTGTCCATCTTTACGAAGTTTTTTGATAAATTCACTACCTTCAACACCAGGAAGATTTCTATCAACAATAAGCAAGTCTACATCCTCTTCTAAAAGAAGTTCTTCCACATTTTTGGTAGAGAGAAAACCTGTCACTTCATACCCCTCTTTTTGCAAGCGGTATTCTGAAAGTTCTAATAAATCTTCTTCATCTTCGATAAGTACAATATGTGCAGACATTATAGTTTTAACTTCCCACCTTTTTGTGCAAAATATGCAAGTTTTACGATATTAACACTTCTATCTGAGATACGCTCAACTTTACGCATACTTTTCAAAAAAGTGACAAAATCACCAGCTTGTTCAGGTAAATTACAGATCTCTTGGATGATATTTTGCTCTATAATAGAGAGTATATCATCACATTTACTCTCTTCTACATTTACTTTTCTATAAAGCATCTCTAAAGACTCTTCAGACTCAAGCTTGATCGATTCTACAGCTGCATGTAAAGACTTTAACGTGCTGTTTTGGAAAGAGATTGTATCCTCTTTTAAACCTTCTAACGCATATTCTCCGCTGATTTGCATCTTTACACTTTTAGCAAATGTACGAATATAATCAGCCACACGTGTCAATTCACTGGTAATTTTTAAATGCGCAATTACGACTCTTAAATCTTTAGCTTCTGGAGAAAAAAGTGCTAAAGTTTTTAAAATCTCATTGTCTATCTTAGAGTTTCTCTCATGTGCATTTTTGAGTATATCTCGAGCTTCACTTGCTTTTGTTAAATCTGACTCTTTAAATGCTTCAAACGAAAGTTCATATGCTTTAAGTACATCTTGTCCTAACTCTAAAACTCTATTTCTTGATTTCTCTAAAATTTTTTCATAATTTTCTAACATTATCCAAATCTCCCTGTTACATAATCTTCTGTTAGCTTCTCTGCCGGGTTAATAAAGATTCGATCTGTTTTATTATACTCTATCAACTCACCCAAATACATAAAAGCCGTATAATCACTCAAACGACTCGCCTGTTGCATGTTATGTGTCACAATAACAATAGAAAGCTCTTTTTTAAGTTCACTTACCAACTCTTCAATTGCTCCAGTGGAAATAGGATCAAGTGCAGATGTCGGTTCATCAAGGAGTAAAACCTCAGGACGAAGGGCTACTGCTCTTGCGATACAAAGCCTCTGTTGTTGTCCACCGGAGAGTCCCATCGCAGAGTCTTTGAGCCTATCTTTAGCTTCATCCCAAATCGCAGCATCTTTTAAAGCATTAACCACTTTCTCTTCAATGACTGTTTTATCTTTAATTCCAGAAAGTTTTAAACCATATGCCACATTATCATAGATACTCATGGGAAACGGTGTAGGTTTTTGAAAAATCATACCCACACTTTGACGCAATTTGATAAGCTCATTTTCCCGTTTAAGTTTTAAAATATCTTTATACTGACCTGTTTTTAAATTTAAAAGATTAACTTTTCCTTTGTATTCATTACCAGGATAAAGATCATGCATACGGTTTAAAGCACGAAGTAGTGTTGATTTTCCACATCCACTTGGACCAATCATCGCTGTAATTTTATTTTGATAAATTGGAAGATTCACTGATCTCAAAGTAGCTTTATTTGCACCTTTGTACTTAAATGAAAAATCTTTAATATCCATAATAGTTTGTTTTGCCATAAAATTTTATCCTTTGTCTCTTGTTAAAAATCGCCCCGTAAGGTTTATAAAAAGCACTATCATTGTCAATACAAATGCAGCGGCCCATGCTAAGTCTCTACTTTCGGCATCTGGGTAATTTGCTAAGTTATAGATACTTACAGTAAGTGAAGGAAACTGATCATTCATATTCATCGTAAAATAAGCATTATTTGCAGATGTAAATAAAAGAGGAGCAGTTTCACCAATAATTCTTGCAAATGCCAATAAAATTCCTGTTGTAATTCCAACTTTTGCAGCTTTAAGAACAATTTGTAAAATAATTTTGTGTTTACTTCCACCTAGTGCGATACCTGCTTCTCTTAGCTCTTTTGGTACAAGTGAAAGCATATTGTCAGTTGTAGAGATGATAATAGGAATCATCATGATTGACAATGCCACACTTCCAGCCCATCCACTGTAATGATTTACAGGATCCACCATCAAAGCATAGACAAATACACCTATTACAATAGAAGGTGCACTCATCATGACATCACTTAAGTTTCTCATAATAGACGCTAAAGTACTATCATTACTATATTCTCGTAAATAAATTCCAGCCATCATACCAACTGGAACACCAATTATAGTAGCAATGATCGCCATTGTAAATTGCCCTACTAAAAGATTTCTAATTCCACCCTCTACCATATCATCAACAAACATACTAAAGTGAAAGCTACTAACCCCTTTCATGGTTAACGTAGCTAAAATCCAAAACAAAAATGCCATACCAACAATAGCCGAAACAGTTGCAAGTATCATAATCACTTTATTTAAAACAAGTCTATTCATTTTATTTTTTCCTCCCTAAGAAGTAAAATTTTGCGATAGAGATGATGATGAAACTCACTACAAACAAAATAAGTGCCAAATAAAACATTGATGAGAGTTCTAGATCATCTGCTTCTGCAAAATTATTTGCCAAAAGAACTGGTATAGAAGTTGTTGCATCAGTCAATGATGAAGGAATCTTCATTACAGAGCCAATTAAAAATGCCACTGCCATGGTTTCACCAAGTGCACGACCAAGTGCTAAAATAATAGAACCAATAATTCCCGCTTTTGAGTAAGGCATCACAACATCTTTGACCACCTCAAACTTTGTTGCACCCATAGCATATGCACTCTCTTTGAGCACATCAGGTGTAGTATTCATAGCATCTTTTGAAATGGCTGACATAAAAGGAATGACCATGATTGCAAGTACTAAACCTGCTGTCAAAAGACCCATACCACTCCCACCAGCAAAACTCTGAACGATCGGAGCAAAGTAAAAAAGTCCCCACATCCCATAGATAATACTAGGAATTGCTGCTAAAAGCTCAATTGAAACAGACACTGGTTTTACCATAAAATCAGGTGCTACTTCTGTTAAAAAGATTGCAATTCCCATCGCTATAGGCGTCGCCACAAGCATCGCTATCAACGTTGCATAAATAGTTCCTACAATAGGAACCAAACCACCAAAAACTCCACCTTCATCATCTTCACCAACTTCCCATACATTTTCAACTAAAAAACCTAAACCAAACTCAGAAATAGACTGTTTGGAGTAAAGAAATAGTGTCAAAAAGATACCTAAAAGAAGAAAAAATGAAAGGGAAGCCGATAAAAATGAAAAATTTCTAAAAACTCTTGCACCCATGAAAAACCTTATATATATTGTTGAAAGATACTATCTATTTTTGGTTACAAAACGATTACAGCTCTATCCACTATTTGATATACCGTTCTCGTTTTTTTGCTTTAATTTTCTCAATTTCAACCAAGACAAAACTATCTACACAGTCATTAAAATTGACATCAATATTAAATCCCATAAATGAAATTCCACCCACTTCACAAAGATCTGTATATTGTTTGTAAAGTGTTGGCACACTAACACCATAACATTGTAATTGCTCTTTAAGTGTTATAAAATCTTTCTCAGCATCATCGCCAACAAAAACTTCTTGTAACTCGTAGGATTCAGATTGTGTGAAGACAAATGCATTATCTGGATTTAAAAGTTCTTGATGTGCCCCGTGATAGTGGTTATAATAGTATAAAATAAGATTTTGTGCACCTTTAGGAATTGAGGTACTCAGGCTCACTGGTCCAAACATATATTTTATATGAGGATTTCGGTGTAAATAGGCTCCAATACCCTGCCATAGATAATCCAATGCTCTACTTCCCCAATATTTAGGTTGCACAAAACTTCTTCCTAACTCAATGGAGTTTTGTAGATATTTTTTAAATTCTGGATAAAAATGAAAGAGAGAATCACTATAAAATCCCTCAAATTCATAATGTTTAAAGATAAAATTACTCTCTCCTATACGATATGCTCCAACAATTTCTAATGCCTCTTCATCCCACAATACAATATGTTTATAATAGTGATCAAACTCATCATTGTCTCTTTTATTTCCTGTTCCCTCTTCCACCTTCCTAAATGTAAACTCTCTTAATCGGCTAATCTCTCGCATTAAAGCTGATTCATTTTCATAAGAGTAAAGGTAAATCTTTTTACCATCTTTGGTGACGCCCAAAAGTTGACTTTGTTTTAATGCATCTTTTAACTCTTGTCTATTTTCAGGATGTGAAATACACTTTTGTGTCGCAAAAATTGGTTTTCTATTTTTAGCGATACGATAAAGATGTTTTTTAAAAAGTTTTACTTGTGTTTTACTGTCAAATGTACTTTGTGAAAAACTTTTATACGCAATAACCTCTCCTATTTTAAACTCTAAAGTTTTACTTTTTTGACTAAACATCTCATGTGCTAAAAGAACAGTTGAAAGTCGTTTATTAATAGAAGAGAGTGTATAAAAAAGTGTTGAGTTTTTTGCCTTGATATAGATGGGAAGTATAGGAGCATTTTTTTTCAATGCAAAATTTAAAAAGCCTTTATTCCATCTTGTATCTCGTACACCATTTGGACGTGCACGTGATACTTCTCCTGAGGGAAAAATAATAACAACTTCTTCATTATCCAAAGCATCATAAACTTTATGTATTGATTCTTTTGTAATTTTACTACCAAATGCATCAACAGAAATAAGAATAGATTTTAATTGTGGAATTTGCATCAAAATATCATTTGCAACAACTTTAATGTCACTTCTTACACTCTTCACCAAATCAATCAAAGATAAAGCATCTAAAGCTCCCAAAGGATGATTTGCAATAATAACTACTCTTCCAGTAGCTGGAATATTCTCTATCTGATTAGAAGATACTTTATAGGAAAAGTTAAAATACTCTAATGTCTCCTCTATAAAGGAAAAAGGGCCACAATGTTGATGGGTTTGTAAAAAAACATTGATATCATTTTGATGAATTACTTTTTTGATCGCTCCAAAAAGAGGAGTTTTTATAGGAGTAGGTAATTTTCCGACGGTTGGATATTTATTCACAATTGACTCTTGGATATTTATCATAGTTTAGCCTTTTTTGTTGGTTGCACAATAAGCATAAGTCCTATTGTAAAATTTACTATCACCCATAAAAGAAAAAAAAGTTCTAATAAATTCATATAGATGCACCTGCTAGAACTTTTACTACTATATATGTTGAAATGCTCATAAAAAGAACAAATAAAAAAGTTACAACTCTATCAAATATGATTTTTTTAATCTTTTGCATAAAAGAGCCTTTTTAGTAAATTTTCAAAATAATATGAAAATACAGTTACAAAATAGTAACAGATATTAAGTCGCTCATTTCATAAAAATTCTGTAATCATTTTGTAACAGATTTGTAACTCTTGTGTAATAATTCTTGGTTAAAGTACCTACGTAAATTTAAAAATTTAGAAGGAAAATAAAATATGAAATATTCAAACTTACTCTTAGCAGCATTAGCAGCAACAACATTAACATTTACAGCTTGTGGTGGTGGAGGTAGTAGTACTACAACACCGGTTGAAGACAAGAAGCCTGTAGTTACTACATCAACACTTGCTGGTGATATAACATCTGATATAACACTTACTGCTGATAAGACTTGGATTATCGATGGGTTAGTTGCAGTGAAAAATGGTGCTACATTAACGATTGAAGCAGGTACGACTATCGCTGGTCTTGATGGAACAGGTGCCTCTACAAGTTATATGGTTATTGATAAAGGCTCTCGTATCCTTGCAGAAGGTACAGCATCTAAACCAATTATCTTTACTTCTAAAAAAGCAGTTGATGGTGAAGCTGGAGCAGTTGGACAATGGGGTGGACTTACCATTATTGGTAATGCAGCAAATGACCAAGTAAAAGCATATGAAGTAAATGAAGAGTTTGTAGCAGGTAATTCAAATATAGCTGATAACTCAGGTACATTAAAACATGTTAAAATTTTAAACTCAGGTATCACCATGCAAAAAGATAAAGAGATCAATGGTCTTTCTCTTGTAGGTGTTGGTTCTGGAACTACAATTGAAAATATTACAGTGGATAAATCTGATGATGATGGTGTTGAAATCTGGGGTGGGACTGTAAACCTTACTAATGTAAAGATTACAAACTGTACAGATGATTATTTTGATATTGATGATGGATACAGTGGAACTGTTAAAAACTTAACAGTGACAACAACAACGGGTAATGCTGGTATCGAAATGTCAGGTGACACTGCAGCAACATTTGATGGATTTAATATCACAATTGGTGCAAATCAAGAAAAAGAAGGTGGTATCTACTTTAAAAAAGATGGCATTGGTGGTACATTTAAAAATGGTATCATTATAGATAACGCTACTGATAGTACTTATGGTGCAATTCACTCAATTGGAGATGCAGATATAGACCATGTTACTTTTGAAAATGTAAAACTTACAGGCTCAAACAACGCAAAATTTACCAATGGTGTTAAAAAAGATGAAGCTGGTAGCGTAACAGATGCTGATTATGGTTCACGCGTTGCACTTGAAACAAAATTTGATGCTGGTATCTTAACAGATCAAAATTATGCTCCTGTTACTGAAATCTTATCAGGTGATATCACTGCAGATAGAACACTTACAGCAGATAAAATTTGGATTTTAGATGGATTGGTTGCAGTTAAAAACAATGCCATTTTAACAATTGAAGCAGGTACTACTATCGCTGGTCGTGATGGCACAGGAGCTTCAACAAGTTATATGATCATTGACAAAGGTTCAAGAATTGAAGCGGCAGGAACTGCTAATGCACCTATTACATTTACCTCTAAAAAAGCTGGTGTTGATTTTGAAGGTGGTGCAGTAGGTCAATGGGGTGGACTTACAATTGTTGGTAATGCAGCAAATGATCAAGTAAAAGCATATGAAGTAAATGAAGAGTTTGCAGCTGGGACAACTGATATGATGGATAATTCTGGTACTTTAACGTATGTTAATATCTTAAATTCAGGTATCACCATGCAAAAAGATAAAGAGATCAATGGTCTTTCTCTTGTAGGTGTTGGTTCAGGAACTACTATTAATAACATCAAAGTGGATAACTCTGATGATGATGGAATTGAGCTTTGGGGTGGAACTGTAAATCTTTCAGATATTACAATTACAAATTGTACAGATGATTATTTTGATATCGATGATGGTTATGCCGGTACTGTTACAAACCTTACAATAGTAACAAATGGTGGTAATGCTGGAATCGAAATGTCAGGTGATACAGCAGCAACTTTTAACAACTTCGATATTACAATTGGTGCAAACCAAGGTAAAGAAGGTGGTATCTACTTTAAAAAAGATGGTATCGGTGGTACATTTAATAGTGGTACTGTAACTAATAATTCAGCAAGTATTACTTATGGTGCAATTCATTCAATTGGTACTGCAAATATAGCAAATACCAGTTTTGAAAATGTAACACTTGCTGGAACAAGTTTAGCACCTAAATTTACAAATGGTGTCAAAAAAGATGAAGCTGGTGCGGTTACAGATGCAGACTATGGTTCAAGGGTTGAACTAGAATCAACATTTGATAGTGGCACTGGTAACAGTAAATAATTTCTTTTTTTTCTACTTATAACTGACAGGCAAATTTGCCTGTCACCCTCTTCATACATTTTAAATAAAACAACATTGTAATCATTTTGTAATCACTTTGAAATCATACTGTAATCATATCGTGTTATTCTACTTTCAACTATATTTACGTTGGAGAACAAATGAACAAAATTCGTTACAAAACTTTACTTCCTGCCCTACTTTGTGGGACACTTGGAGCAGCACAGTTACAAGCAAATCAGAGTGATAACCTTGTCAAATCAATTATGAAACTTAGAAGTGAAGTAGAAGCGCTTTATACACAAATTGATGACAATAAAGAGGCACATAAGTCTCAAATGAAATCATATATGATGCAAAAAGCTGATGGTGAAGCACAGATCAATAGACAAAAGACTGCACTGAAACAAATCTCTTCTGAACTAGAAAAAACTTCAATTAAAATGCGTGAGACTTCAAAGAAAAATGAAGACATTACCCCTATTTTAATTACAGCATTAAATGATCTTGAAAAAACAATCAAAATGGGTATCCCATTTAAAATACCTCAAAGAGTTGCAGAACTTACAAAAATAAAAGAGCAGTTACAAGAGAAACTTATTACACCCGAACGTGCTTTGTCTCTGGTATGGGCTAGTTATGATGATGCTATTAGACTTACAAAAGAAAATGGAATTTTTAAACAACAAATTAATGTCAATGGTAAAGACAAACTATGTCAAATAGCAAGAATTGGATCTGTCATGATGTATTTCGCTACACCTGATGGAAATGTTGGGAAAGTAGTCAAAAATGATAGTGCTTATACATACAAAGTAACTTATGATGAAAACGAGAAAAAACAGATAGTAGCACTATTTGACGCATTACAAAAACAGATTCGAACAGGGTACTTTACATTACCAAATGCACTTATTGTAAAGGAAGGTAAATAATGAAGTCTATCTATATAAAATTAGTACTAATTACTTTAATGATTACAGGGATACAAGCAGATGAATTAAGTGATGCTTATCAAAAAGAGTATACCTTTTTAAAGGCACAAAAACATGAACTTAAAAATAGACTCTATCAAGAAAAATCTCAACATAAACAGGATCAATATATTGCAAATTCAAAAGTTGATGCTATCCAAGAAAAGATTGTTTCTCTAGCAAATGACGTACAAACTGAGCAAGAGAACTTAAGTAGACTTAAGCAATCCCTATCTGAGATACAAGATAATAGCCAAATCACAGATAGTGTCCTGATGCAGGCGCGCAGTTCTTTACAAATGTATAAGATAAAGGTTGATGAATCAAACAGTACAACTAATGCACAAAAACTTCAACTTGCTTTTAAAGATGCTTCAAAACTATATACAGAGCTCTCTTCAATCCGAACCCAAAAAGGGAAATTTTTCTTAAAAGATGGTTCAACAGTTCAAGGTGATTTAGTCAAAGTTGGAAATGTCGCAACATATGGTCTATCAGCAAAAGCAGCTGGAGCATTAGCTCCAGCTGGTGAAGGTGCATTTAAAATATGGAATGTTACTGGTTCTGCAGATGATGCGCAAGCTCTTTTTGCGCATAAACCTTTAAAAACAATTGATATCTTTTTATATGAAAATGTTGACAAAGAGGTAGAGTATACACAAGAAAAGACTATAGAAGATACTATAAAAGCAGGTGGGCTCATTGGGTATATCATTTTAGGGCTTGGTGTAGTAGGATTACTTCTTATAATTCTTAGAGTCATTTTCTTGATAAAATCTGGTTCAAATGTTACTAAAATTTCTAATATTGTCGTTGATAAATTTAATGATTGTAACGCTTCTAATGCACTAAACGCTATAAAAGATTTTAAAGGTTCAACAGCAAGAGTTATCAAAACCACCATCAGAAATATTAAAAAAGATAGAGCCCATGTAGAAGATGTTGTCATGGAGAGTATTTTAAATGAGAGTACTTCTCTTGACAGGTTTGGTAACTTTATTCTTGTTATTGCTGCTGTTGCACCACTCCTTGGGTTGTTAGGAACCGTATCAGGTATGATCTCAACTTTTGATATTATCACACAATATGGAACAGGTGACCCTAAACTTTTAGCAGGCGGTATCTCTGAAGCACTCGTGACAACTATGCTTGGTCTCATTGTGGCTATTCCACTTCTATTAATTGGTAACCTTCTTTCAGGATGGGCTCAAAATATTAAAGACTCAATGGAACAAAGTGCACTTCATATTGTGAATCTTTATGAAAAGAACAGAGAAAAATGCAAACAGTAATCATAAATTTTTTAGATCAATTTGTCACTTTTATGAATAGTGGTGGAAGTGTGACATGGATACTCTTTGTACTTAACCTATTTTTATGGTTTGGTCTTGGATATCGATACCTTGCCTTACAAAGAGGTACGATGGGAAATGTTAGAAGATTAGTAAATAAACATTTGAAAAAAGGTCAAAAGCAGTCTATAAGGGGTGTCTTGGATCAAGCTACCGCTGATGCCATTGCGGCAGCAAAAGAAGCAAGAATGATAGGACAACATTGTAGATATTACATTGAAGATGCTTTTACACCTTATAGAAATAGTATCAAAAAATACTCTATATTGGTACAAACAATTGTTGTTATAGCACCATTGATTGGACTTTTAGGAACTGTAATCGGGATGATAGAAACATTTGAAGCACTACAATCTAGTGCCATGTTTTCCCAAGGTGAAAGTATTGCAGGTGGTGTGTCAAAAGCACTCTTTACAACAGAGATAGGTTTAGTTGTTGCCGTACCAGGACTTATCATAGGTAGAATTTTAGATAGACAAGAAGAGCGCTTTAATCTAGAATTTGATCAACTTACAGACATTATTTGCACAAAAAAGGATTTATAGATGAGATTTAGACCCAAAAAGGCAGAAGTACAAAATATAGATGTTTCGCCATTGATTGATATGGTTTTTATTTTATTGATCTTTTTTATGGTAACCACAACTTTTGTAAAAGATATGAAGCTAGAACTTGATCGTCCTACTGCAGCATCTGCGTCAAAAGCATCCTCAAAAGTAATTCGTGTTTATATTGATAACGAAGGTGATGTTTTCATAGACAACCAACCCGTAAAAGTATGGGCTTTACAGAGTAAACTAAGAGATCTCTTAAGAGTTTCTGTTGATAAGTCTGTATTGGTAGTTTCTGACTCCACAATTGCTGTTGAAAAGCTTATTGATGTTGTTGATGAGTGCAGAATGAGTGGTGCTAAAGATGTAGCAGTAGCAACACTGAAAGAGATGGGTTAATACAGAAATGAGCATAAAAAATTCTGGTACCAAAAGAGTTATATTTGCTTTTTTTGCAATGCTCTTTGGTGCATTCATGATGATGGCTTTAGTAGTTTTACTCAATAAAGTACTACCACCAAAAGAGGAGAATGTTAAAAAACAGTCTCGTTTTGTTGAAGTTAAAAAAAATAAGAAAACTAAAACAGCCACAAAACCAAAACCGAAACCAAAACCAAAAAAAGCAAAGCCAACACCAAAAGCACCGCTTCCAAGTTTGAGTTCTGCACTTTCAGGGATTGATATGGGTATACCTGAATTTGCTGTTGAAGATATTGCAGGAGATGCAAGTTCACTCTTAGGTGATGTAGGTAAAGAAACAATTATGACCGAATCCACCGTAGATGTTAAACCAAAAGTTATATCAAGAGCATCTATTGCATATCCAAGAACAGCAATGAAAAAAAACATCAAAGGATATGTCATTGTAAATCTACTAATAGATCAGCAAGGAAATGTTGAGGTAGCACAAATTTTGGAGTCAAACCCTTCTGTAGTCTTTGACAATGCCGCGCTAAATGGAGTCAAAGAGTGGAAGTTTTCACCTGCAAAATACAAAGGTAACTCAGTCAAAATCTGGGCAAAACAGAAAATTAGTTTTGATTTTAATTAAGGAAAAAGATGTCTAAAAATATAATATATCTCTTTTTGGTTTTAGCATTTTTAACACCAAATGCTGAAGCCAAAAGAAAAGATAAAGTACCACCTGTTGATCACATGGCATTGGCTACAATGATGATTTATGATGGAAGTTTTGAAAAAGCCAAACTTGAACTGGAGTTAGTAGATCTATCAACACAAAAGAATTTTGATAGTGCAAAGTACCATAGTATGAATGGTATTATCAATATGAAAATGGATAAATATCAAGACGCTATATCACATTTTGAAAAAGCAATTAAATATACAAAACATAAAGTTTATGAAGTACCAAAAGAAGCAAAAGAAAAATTTACTGTATATAAGTATCTTTTTAAAGAGAAAAAGAAGAAAGAAGCAGTACCCAATTTTGATATTGAAAAATTAAGAGCTGAACAGATAGGTAAACTCTATCTCAATATCAGTGAAGCACACTATAAGCTTAAAAACTATCAACAAACCATTCAATCACTTGATTTGGCAGGAGCAATGGGAAAAAACAAATCGCAACTATATACGTTACGTACAGATTGTTACTGGAAACTAAAAGAACATGCCAATGCATTTAATATACTTGATGACGGTTATCAAAAATTTCCAAAAGATACTACACTGTTAAAACAGAAGTTTTATTATTATATGGATTTAGGACTCTACCTAAAAGCTTTAGAAATTTCAGATGATTATTTTGCTGTGATACAACCACAAGCTAAGGATTATACTGCGTTTGCTGGAGCCTTAGCCAATAGTAATCAAGTGGACAAAGCCATAGAGGTTTTGGAAAAAACAAAATTACTGTTTCCAAAAGATGCACAAGTCAGTATTTTATTGGGGCATCTCTATCTTAAAAAAGATATGAGACACACTACTGCTGATTTGTTTGAAAAAAGTTCTTATTATGATAAAAAGTATACCCATGAAGCTGCAGAGATGCATAGACGAGCTCATGCAATTCCTCATGCACTCTATCTCAATACTCAAATCATAGATAAAAATGAAAAAGTCAAACAAAAAATTGCTATTTTTATCGAAAGAGAAGAGTTTGAAAAAGTAATTGCTCTTAAAGATGCACTCTATAGATACAACATGCTTGAAGATGAAAATCTTAGATACGCACTTGCCTACTCTTACTTTATGGTCAAGGATTTTACTAAGGCAGAGTACCATCTCAAAAAATTAACAAAAAATGCGCTTTTTTCAAAAGCCACAATGATTAGAAAAAATATAGAAAAATGTAAAAATAACAGTTTGGAGTGTCTATGAAATCTTGTATCAAATTAATCTTAGCCATACTATTTTTTATCTCATCGGGTCATGCCCAAGAGATCGTAAAAAATGGTACGGTCTCTATCTTTATATTAAAGAATGGGAAACCTTTAGCCAAAAATGAAATTATTATTGACAATATAAAAAAATTTCGTTCAGACAGTGATGGATGGGTTCAAACTAAACTTCCAGTAGGGACACATCAACTACAAATTTTTGGTAAAGAATCAAATGGTTTAAACTTAGGCTATATCAAAAAACCTTTTCAAGTTAAAAGAGATCGTGACACACAAATCATTGCCTCATTTAAAGCAGATGATACACTTGAAACTTGGGATATTGATACACCCATTGGAAAAATGCGTCAGAACAAGACCACAAAATTAAAATCAACTGCAAAAGGAACCATTAGTGGTATAGTAATAATCAATAAAAATAAAAAACCCATATCAGGTGCAAGAGTCTTTGTCAAAGGAACAGATATAGATGCAAGAACTGATAAAAGTGGACGCTTTAGCGTTATAGTTCCAGCAGATCATAACTTGAGTATTTCCATTGTCCACTCTGCCTATAGCGCTCAAACAATTAATAATATTGTAGTTTCTAAAGACGATACAATTTCAAAAACTATAGAGTTAACACCTGCAAGCATGGAGCTTGAAGAGTTTATTGTTTTAGCACCAAAAGTTGAAGGAAGTATCGCTTCAGTTATGGCTGAAGAGAAAGAGAGCAGTTCAATTGCAAATATATTAGGAAGTGAAGAGCTCTCTAAAAAAGGTGATAGCTCAGCAGCAGGCGCACTTAAAAGGGTTACTGGCATCACACTTATTGGCGGTAAAAGTATTTTTGTAAGAGGATTAGGTAATCGTTACTCAAACATTGAGATGAATTCTTTACCCCTCCCCTCACCTGATCCAACAAAAAGAGTTGTACCTTTAGATATATTTCCAGCAGGTGTTATCGGCTCATTGAAGGTACAAAAAAGTGGCTCTGCTGATATACCAAGTAGTTTTGGTGGTGGATATATCAATATCAGAACCAAAGATAAATCTGACAAAAACTATGTCAAAGTCTCTGCTGGAATTAGTGCTAGTAGTGATACAGGTTCAGATATTGATAATTATCAAGGTGGAGGAAGTGATTGGACTGGTTTTGATGATGGATATAGAGATATACCAGCCAATCTACTAAATGCTACAGAAGTTTATGTTGGACAGAGAGTAAAATCTTCGACTACTGACTACTTTACCAAAGAGCAACTATCACAATTTACACAATCTTATGCAAATAGAGATTATAGTGTTGTAAAAGAGAAAATGCCTATAGGTTTTGGTACCTCATTTGAAGTGGCTCACAATTATAACTTGAATAAGGATCATCAATTTTCTCTCTTTACAAATTACGGATATTCACAAAAACATAAATTTTTTGAAGAGCGTTTCTTTGGATATGAC
>JADGDK010000001.1:22510-111616 GCA_016744895.1 Campylobacterales bacterium
AGCAAAGCAGGAAAAAATCGAAAATCAGCAACAAATTATAACCATGGTGGAATTTTAAATCTAGGTTATACTTATAAGGATTTGTTAAAACTTAAATATACAAAATTATATACACTCAGTACAAAAGATAGCACCAGAGTTATCAGTGGAACGATGGGATCAAATTATGATGATTTGACAAAATATTATCTTGAATGGGAAGAGCGAAGCCTGAATGTAGATCAACTTAGTGGTAAATATGAGTATGAATTATTGGATCATTTCTCAAATTTTCTATTTGGATTAGAACATGCAAGTGCCAATTTAAATCAACCCAATAACTTTGAATATACCTATATAACAGATGATGATGGAAGTACCTATATCGATACAACACAATCAAACTTTGTTGCCAATAACCTTACATCAGATGATACAATGATCGCTTTATATTTAAAAAATAGAACTTATCTGGATCTTTATACAGATGATGATTATATTGACTTTGGTATCAATATCAATTCAAAAGAGCGAATCTCAAGACAGCGAAAGTATTATCTACGTCCAATAGGCGGTAAAGCACCAGAAAATAGCGAATTAACAGGTGATACAAAAACGATACTAGATGATTATGTTCGTGCTGACATTGACTATGATGATAGAGGTTTTATCGTAAGTCCCCTCTTTTTACCAGCAGATTATTTTGATGCAAATGTTGATGAATTTAGTACCTATTTAAGCACACTTATCAAACCAAAAGAGTATTTAGAAATAATGGCTGGTCTAAAATATGTAGATGTCACACAAACTTTATATCAATATGGCGAAGATAGAACAAATCCAGATATGAGTGTTAGAAAATTAATTCAAAAAATACCAGAAGAGCTTCTTATCAATGATTTCTATCCAAGTATCAGTTTAAAATACAAATATAATGAAGATAATCATTTTGATCTTGCAGCTTCGAAAACATATATCATGCCAGATCTTAGAGAGTTTACAAATGGGCTCTACTTTCACCCTTATGATGTTGCAACCGTCATGGGTAATCCAGAACTTGAAAATACAGACATTTTCAATCTTGATCTAAAATACAGCTACTATATTTCAGACAAGGAAAATATCAAATTTGGTCTCTTTTTCAAATATCTTGATAAACCTATTGAAGATGTCATGAAACCTTCGACGTCACTTCCTCTTTACTCATTTGATAATGCAAAATCTGCTACGCTTTATGGTATTGAAATTGATGGTAGAAAAAATCTTGGTATTTTAAAAGAGGGATTAGAAAACTATTATATCTCAGGTAATGTCTCTTTTACAGATTCTGAGGTTACACTAAGACTTGAGCAAGAAGAGACTTTTAGTACCAACCATCGACAGCTTCAAGGATTATCTCAAGTAGTAGTGAATACAACTTTTGGATATGACTCTAAAAAAAGATCACTTGCACTTTCTTATAATAAAATGGGAGAAAGAATTAGAAAAGTTGGTCTTGTTGATGCTGGGGATAAATTTCCTGACAATATTGAAGTACCACCAACACTACTTGACCTTGTATGGAGTGAAAATCTATATAAAGGTATCAAAGTGACTTTAAAAGTAAAAAACCTCCTTGATTCTGAAACAATTTGGAAACAAGGTGATTTAGAGACAAAGAAATTTAAAACAGGTAGATCATTTAGTTTAAGTGGATCGTATAAATTTCACTACTAAAATAATAAAACGTTCTAAATCATTACTTGATTTTAGAACGTTTTATCATTACATCAATAATATAATCACTTTCCTTTCCCTAGTATATAAGCAAATAAATAAACCCCACTGTAAAAAATCCCAAATGCTAGATTTATTACTACCTCTATCATGTTTGATCTTTCTAATAAGATCAAGTCTATATTGTGAAGTATATTTCCAAAGAGAATAGGAATAATAGATAATAGTAAAATATCCCTTCGCTTAAAAGGGTCAAATGCCATCCATATGAGTAAAGCTATCCATCCAAATTCTAAGACAATTGCAGATACTAAAACCTTTCTTATTTCACTAGATTGTATTGGATCAAAAAATGCTTTTAACAATTCAATACCATACAAACTATTTAAAATTATTCCACTCAAAGCAACAAATATTATAAAATATTTTTTTGCAACACTATTCACAGTTTCTCTCTTTTAGATGATTGGTTGAAAAAAAGAGCTCTTTATCCCAGATGATAATAGCTATCGCAATAAAGATTAACACAAAAGTTTCTATACATTTAGTAAATTGTGTAATAGCCAAAACTTCTTGCGCAAGATTTATCATAAAGTGAAACAGTATCGCAGCTAATATACTTTTGCCATTTTTAATACAGATCCAACTGATGATGATACCCATAGGAATGATACTGACAAAAAAGTTAACACCATACCAAATATTTTCATTGAAAATTTCATACTGATATGAGTTATTGACAAATATAAGTGGAAAATGCCATAAAGACCATAAAATACTAAAAACAAGTGTGGCATGAAAATAATTATATCTCTCTTGCAAACTATCAAAGGCATATCCTCTCCAACCCAACTCCTCAAAGGTAGCTGCCATTAAAAGTAGTAATATGACGGGAACAAAACCTGATGAAAAAGAGAATTCACTAGAGAGTTGAAACTGTGCAGTTGATTCACCAAGTAAAAGAGATATAGCGATAGAGAGTAAAATAGTAAATGGCATGATGAGAAAAAGAAGAGGTAATAGTTTGATATTGATCAGTTTAAAGTTTATAATCCTATTGATAAAATCTTTTTTTAACACTGGATTTTTGGCATGATATATCATCCATATTGAGATAATAAAAGGTGTTATTAAACCCAGAAGCATAATGATCATGTAAAATCCATTATCTTTTTGAAAACTAAAATACGCCCCTATTGCCCATAAGACAAATGTAACAGTAAATGTATGTAAAAAATACTGTTTTGGTCTATAATCATTGAATTTAAAATGCATACAATACTCCTACATAACCTATAGCATAACCATGCTTTTCTATGATAGGACTATCATAAATTTTTTCATCTAGATTTTTATACTCGACTTTTCCCAATAATGACCATCTCTGATCTATTTGGTAGAGTGTTTTGATTCCTATATATTGATTTATAGTCTCTTCTACTTTGTATTGTCTTCTATTTTCAGTAGCTTCACGCTGTTTTACACCAAAATAGTAATCACTCTTCTTATCACTAAAATATTCAATACCAGCATAACACGTCAAAACATTATTCTCATTTATGAGAAAATTTCTACCATACTCTGTACTTAGTGTATAGCCATTGTGTGTATTGAAAAAATCATACATCATTTTTAGTGAAAACTCATTGAACCCTGTTTTATAACGCAACTCTAACCCTGAGGATAAATCTAGATCACGATCTTCCATTCCTTTAAGGTATGTACTATCTTTACTCTCATAGCCCAACATCGCTGGCATAAAGATAGCATCAATTTCGAATGCTTCTTGTTGATAGAGTTTATAGCCTAAATTTGGTCCTTGAATATAAAAGTCTCCATACTTTAATGTAAATAAAGGGGAGAGAAACATCTCTTCTTTGAGATCTTTATAGGGCATATTTTTAACCAAACCTACAACACCAACTTTAATATCTAAAGCATATATTCCTGTTGCCAATAATGCCGTAACCATAACGATTTTATCTATTTTCATAACGCTTCCTTCGTCTTAAATTTTAGCACGATAGAAAAGTTTTGTATTGTAAAAAAGCGAACTATTTTTACCAGAAGAAATCTAAAGGGGTTTTCTCTTTTTGTTTGATATAAGTTGATGGGTTCATGCCTGTATATCGTTTAAACTCTTTGATAAAGTGAGCTTGATCAAAATAGCCATGTTCATATGCAATCGTAGAGAGTTGTATCTTTTCTCTTTTCGTAACAATTTGCATATTAATAGTATGAAGTGTTTTTAAAAATCGTTTATTGTTTTGAATTTTTTTAAAAGAGAGCCCAAAAACTTCTGAATACTGTTTTTGAATCCAACGCTCAGAATAACCGATATTTTTTGATAGTGATTTGAGTGTCGTATCTGGTGTTAACAAATAGGGAATAAACTTTTTTCTTTTTTGAGAAATACTCAAAAGCTTATTGGTAAAGTAGCGTTCAAAAATTTCAATCATAAGCGCCCCATTAGATGCTGATTCCAATGCTTCATAAAGTAAAGAGGCATCTGTTTCTCCAAAAATATCCTCTATTTGTATATCCTCTTTTAAAATATCTAAAGGGGAAATTCCAAAAACTTCATACAGTACATGTGGATAGAGTGATACTTTAAAATTTTTTACAAATCTTATTTTTTCTCTACTGGCTAGTTGATAAATATCCATCCATGAACCAATACCAGTATTAATATAGGTTCTTTTTGTGATTTTTTCTCTTCTTTTTTCACCTTTAAATTCACTCAAATCACCATAAAATTCAAAATATATGTGGGTTAAAACAGTCGGAAAAGCTCTTGTAATATGTTTAGCTTCACACTCGTATAGCGTTCCAATAGCATACGTATATGTTTTTATGTAAGGTCGTAGATAATGTTTTTGAGTTGTCACTTCTTTATAATCTATCATCTTTTTTATCTCCATACATCCATAAATAAAGCCAACATAATTTCGCACCTTAAAATAAAAGTTACCCCAAGCTATATGAAACTTATAAGTTTATATTCATCATGATATACAAATTTTTATCAAATAGGAAATCAACACCATAGTAAAATAGATGTACAATTATAATATTTATTTATTTTAAGGAGTTGTCTATGTCTAAGTCTGAAAACAACCCAGCTAGAAGTACAAGCAATTGTCAAAACACTTTTTTAAAGATCGTGAAATGAAACAGATTATAATCATTGGCGGTGGATATGCGGGAGTATCAGCACTTAGAGAATTAACTGGAACTAAAAATATAAAAATAACTTTGATCGATACGCACCCCTACCATTTTCTGCAAACAGAAGGATATGAACTCATTGCAAATACAATACCCTTTGATGAGACTATTGTTAATCTAGTAGCTTTGTGCCATAGTTACGGTGATCACGTTAATTTTATACATGATCTTGTAACAAAGGTAAACTTTGAAGAGAAAACCCTTATGTTAGAAGAGTCTGGAATGATGGAATATGATTATCTCATTGTAGCCGCAGGAAGTCGTACTAAGTTTTTTGAGTCTAAAATAGAGGGTTTAAGAAGTTTTTCTCATGGAATAAAGAGTCTTAGAGGTGCCATAAAAATGAAGCAGTTTTTTGAAAAAGAGCTTTACAGTAGACTTGAAAATGAAAAACAATCAGATGAAGTATATAGCGTTATCATAGGTGGTGCAGGACTTTCTGGTGTTGAAATTGCTGCTGAAATGAGACATTATTTTAACAGGTATTATCGCAGTAATACTTTGGCATGTGCCACGTTAAAAATCCATCTCATATCTGGTTCTCCTACAATTTTAAAAGGCTGTAACGCTCAAGTAATTAAAAAAGCACAAAAACGTTTAGATGATCTTGGGGTGATTACCCATGCAGGTTCACATATAGAACGAGTAAAACTACAAAAAACCTATTTGGCATCAGGTGACGTAGTACCATTTGACTTTATTATCTTTACCGGAGGAATTCATGCTGCTCCACTAGTGAGAGAAATGGACTTAGAAAAAAATGGAATGAAACAGATTATAGTAGATGCCTATTTACAAATTCCAGGGAAAAAAGATGCCTTTGCTATAGGCGATGCAGCAGAGATGAAGGATAAAAATGGGATAGAAGTTTCTTGTACAGCACAAGCATCTATCAAAAGTGGTATTGCAGTTGCACACAATCTTAAACAGATACTCAAAGGAAAAGAACCTAAAAAAGTAGATATTAATATTCAAGGATTGGCTATCGCCTTAGGGGGTAAATATGCGATATTAGATGTTGGAAAGTTTCGGTTATCTGGATTTAGTGCATATTATATTAAAAAATTTACAGAAAAGATCTATAAGTGGCCACTTTGGTTACGTTGTAAATATGGTTTTAGTAAGGTTTCTAAATGTAAATATCTCAATTGATAAAGAAGGGTTTAAACGATCTCCATTTTCATTTTAAAATATATTGATATTACGCAACTGCTTCATCCATATAAATAACCCTTTGACTCTTTTCACTAAAATTAAGCATCAAACAATTCTCATCCCATCCATTTTCAACGATGATATCTTCAACAGTATGCATATTGTAAAGACTATCAAGATAAATACAGCCTCCTTCTGAAGAGAGCCTAATCAAAATACCTTCATATCCTATCTTCTTAGCATAATCAATCTCATGTTTAAAATCTTTTTTTATTTTTTTTAATATCTTTTTCATACGTTTATCTCCTTTAATGATGTAGATTATATTGATATATGATTACAAAATAGTTACATATATTTTACTTGTACGTAACCATTTTGTGTCGTAATTGCAACCTTCGTGTAACTATCTTTTTGTAATCTTCACTTATCTTTAAAAATGAGGAGAAACAGTGAAAAAATATTTTTTAATTTCAATTGCAACGGCTTGTGCTTTAACATTTATGGGGTGTAGTGATGATGATTCCAATACCACAACACCTTCAAAAATTTCTTTTAGTCAAGCGCCTATCCCAATATCTGATATACAAAAAAGATCTATTTTAGCTTCAGATAAAGTAACCGTAAATGGTAAAGATTACAATATCAGTTATAACACGATTATCAGAAGTGGTCAAGAAGTAGGTGGTAATACTTATGGTTTAGTTTATGATAAAAATGGACTAGCAGTAACAAGCAATGACGGTTCACAAAAGATTAGTAATAGCAATGATTTTGCATCCTTACTTCCTTTTGGAAATCAACTTTTTATGATTTCTCATTTTGAGACAAGACCAGCGGCAATGTATATCACTGAGTTAAATCAAGATAAAACTACTGGTAAATTAACGCCTAAAAATACAAAAAATATTGATTTTTCTGCTTTTAATGGCTTATGGGTTCCATGTGCTGGATCTGTCACACCTTGGGGTACACACTTAGGAAGTGAAGAGTATCCACCAGATGCTAGTAGTGTAGATGAGAATGGAAGTATTGGGTCTTATTATGATGCGATGGCTGATTATGTTGGTGGAGATTTAAAAGCACTAAATCCTTATGATTATGGGTGGACACCTGAATTAAAAGTGACAAGTGCTACTGGAGATGTAGAAGTTAAAAAACATTATACACTGGGTAGATTTGCACATGAGTTAGCGTATGTCATGCCTGATAAAAAAACTGTTTATCTTTCAGATGATGGAACAAACGGGGTATTTTATAAATTTGTAGCAGATAAAGCGGAAGATCTATCTACAGGTACACTTTATGCTGCAAAATGGGAACAAACTTCAGGTGCTGGTGGTGGAACTGCAAATATCACTTGGGTAGATTTAGGACATGCCACAAATACACAAGTCAAAGCGGCACTGGATGCAAAAAAGAAATTCGGTGATATTTTTACAGTTGCTTCAAGAAATGAAGCGGATAACACATGTCCTACAGGTTTTACCGCATCAAACTGGGCAGGTAAAAATGAGTGTTTAAAAATTAATACGGGTATGGAAGTAATAGCTTCAAGACTTGAAAGTGGTCGTTATGCAGGTATGAAAGGTGCTACAACAGAGTTTTCTAAAATGGAAGGTATCACTCACAATCCACAGAAAAAAGAGATGTATATGGCTATGAGCCGTACTGAAAAAGGTATGGAAGATAACAAATACAAAAATGAAGCCAATACAAAATATGATAAAGGTGGTTCAAACGACATTCGCTTAGAAGCAAGAAATCATTGTGGTGTTGTTTATAAAATGGCACTAGATGGATATAATGTCACTACAATGGAGTCCATGGTTGAAGGTACCCCAATGGATAAAGATGCCAATGGAAACTCTTGTACGCTTGATAATATTTCAATGCCAGATAATGTCACATTTATCCCAAATACAGATACTCTGATCATTGGTGAAGATACGAGTTATCACCAAAATGATATGATTTGGGCTTATAATCTAACAAGTAAAACACTCACACGTATCCAAACTACACCTTATGGTTCTGAGACAACATCCCCTTATTACTACCCAAATATTAATGGATTTGGATACCTAATGAGTGTTGTACAACATCCATTTGGAGAGAGCGATCAAGATAAACTTGAAAATCCTGATGAGAATAGAGCCTATACTGGTTATGTAGGACCATTTCCTGTCATCAAATAATCATTTTTCATAGAGGAGATTAACTCTTCTATGAAATTATATAGATAAAACTATGTTGATAATTTGATCTATATAATTTAAGGAAATTTTATGAAATATTTAACAACAATCTCATTTTCAACAGTGGTTCTTTCTCTTTTGGTAGTTGCATGTGGCACTAATGCAAAAAATATCACTGTAGATATAAAAAATCGTTCACTGGTAAATGATGCTGCAAATATTCCAAGTCAATGTTATACCAAAACAGAAGATACACATGGCAAAGTACATAACCCCTGTTTTAATTGCCATATCTCTTCACCTGAGCCAAACTATTTAAACGATTGGGATTTACAAGAGGGATATACATTTCCTGATTATGCAACAAAAAACCATTGGAAAAATCTTTTTAAAGATAGAACTGATGCAGTCGCAGCCATAAGTAATGATACGATCTTAACGTACGTAAGGGAGAGTAACTATTTTGGTAAAAAAGGAGAACTTCTTTTAACTGATAAGCTCAAAAACCTCTCTTCTTCATGGGATATAGATGGAGATAAAAAATGGGATGGTTATATACCTGATTGTTATTATAACTTTGATCATGAAGGTTTTGATAAAAGCCCTACTGGAGCGTATACTGGTTGGAGGGCTTTTGGTTACTATCCATTTCTAGGGACTTTTTGGCCAACGAATGGTTCAACAGATGATGTGTTAATTCGATTGCCTATAGATTTTAGGTTGAGTGAAGATGGTGTTTTTGACATAGAAACTTATAAAGTCAATCTTTTAATTGTTGAGGCACTTATCAAACAAAAAACAATTCAAACATTTGAGATCAATGAAAGTAGATATGGTGTTGATTTGGATAAAAATGGTAAGTTAGCAATCGCACATCAGATAACATTTGAGTATGATCCTAGAAATGCAAAAAATATGAGTTATGTTGGATTGGCAAAGAAAAAAGGACATAAAATAGCGGGTGGTTTTTATCCTAAAGGTACTGATTTTCTGCACTCTGTACGCTATATAGATACAGAGGGTAACAAGAATATTAAAATGGCTCCTCGTATGAAAGAGTTAAGATATGGAAAAAAAATAAATTGGGTTACGTATACAGATCATAAAGCTCTTGTTGAAGAGGAATTAAAAGAGGCACATGATTTTCCTGATCGTTTAGAAGTATTTATAGGTGATGCCGAACGAGGTGTTAGCAATAAAAGAGGTTGGAGATATCAAGGTTTTATTGAAGATGAAAATGGTCAATTAAGACCACAAAGCTATGAAGAAAATCTGTTATGTATAGGCTGTCATGCTTCATTAGGGGCTATTGTAGATTCTACTTTTGTGTATCAAAGGAAGTTTGAACACGATAACTTTCAAAATGGTTGGTACCATTGGACACAAAAAAGTTTAAAAGGTGTTAAAGAGCCAAAAACTCCTGATGGAAGAGATGAGTATACACTCTATTTAGAACAAAATCATGCAGGAGATGAATTTAGAGCAAATGGTGAAGTTCTGGAAAAGTTTTTTGATAATAATCATACACTTAAAGAAGATCAAGTACAAAAACTCCATCAAGACATCACGCATTTAATTTTTCCTTCACAAAAAAGAGCCTTACAACTCAATAAAGCCTATAAAGTCATTGTGGATGAACAAAGTTTCGTTTATGGAAGAGATGCTACGATAAAGCCAGTCAAAAATGTGCATAAAAATTTAAAAATTGATCAAAGTACAGGGGTTAAAAATCCTGTGAGATATCATTAATGAAGCGTCTCACTTTACTTTTAGTATTTTCATATTTTTTGACTGGCTGTGGGTCAGATACAAAACTTGATGACAATACGACAAAGACAAAGCCAGCTGAGATAAATAATCCTTTAGATGTAGCTAAAGGTAGAGCACTTTTTTTACAGCATTGTGCTACGTGTCATGGTAGTGATGCCAAAGGAAAAACAGGACCCAATATCGTAGGTATAACAAGCGAAGATATTGCAGAAGAGCTTGCTGGTAACTCTGCTATGGTCTATCTACAAAGTGTTGTTTTACAAGAGGATCAAAATGTTATTTCTATTTATTTAAAGGAACTCAAAAAAGTAGATGGTGATACTGATAAATTTTCAATACAAAAAGCGGCATTAGGGCGTAGACTCTTTTTTGATCATAATTTATCATTAACAAAAACTATATCTTGTGCCTCATGTCATAATCTTCTACACGCTTTTATAGATGCTAGATATGAGACAAACCCTGTAAATGGAGCTTTATCTGTGGGTGATGATGGAAGTGCCTTGGGTGGTAGAAATGCACCAACTATTGCTTATGCAAAATTTACTCCAGATTTTTTCACTGTAGATAATGATACTTTTATAGGTGGACAATTTTGGGATGGTCGCGCGAAAAATCTCAAAGAACAAGCTAAAGGGCCCTTTTTAGATCATGCAGAGATGATGATGCCTGATAGTCAAAGTGTTGTAGCCCGCGTAAGCCAAAACAATACTTATCAAGCACTATTTCAAAATCTTTATGGAACAGATATTTTTGATGATACAGATAAAGCTTATGATGCTATTGCTGATGCGATAGCAAAATTTGAGAAAACAACAGAAGTGTCTCCTTTTGATTCTAAATATGATCGTAGCAAGTTACCCTATTATCATATAGAGCATTATGAAATGACACAGCAGGAGAAGTTAGGATATAAACTCTTCTTCTCTGATGAAACACATTGTAGAAAATGTCATACAACAAGTTCTCAAACAGAATCATCAATAGAAACTTTTACAAATTTTAAATATGAAAATATAGGTGTTCCAAAAAATTTAGCTGCATTATTACAAAGAGATGGAAATACAAATCACATAGATTTAGGATTAGGTGGTAGAGCAGATATTAATAAGCGTAAACATTATGGAAAAATGAAGATACCAACACTTAGAAATATAGCAGTTACTTCACCTTATATGAGTAATGGTGTATTTAAAGAGCTAAAGACAGTAATCAAGTATTTTGATTATATGGCAGGAAATGGACATACTATTAATCCTGAAACCAAAAGCGCATGGCAAGAAGCAGAAATAAATGCTACGATAAATCATACAATATTAAAAACGTTAAAACCTTTAGATGATGAAAAGATAGAAGCATTAGAGCATTTTTTAAAGCTTCTGACGGATAAACGATATGAAGATCTATTGTAACAATTTTATAATGATGTGGTCATATTATGAATCTTGACAATGATGATCTAACCCTCTTTTATATTGATCACATATCTTTTGTGCTGGAATATCACATTGATATATCTTTAAAATCTCTTTCACAAAATTAATAGGATATTCAACCATGTGTCCTGTATCACGGGCGAAGTATTCATCTAATGTTTTATACATCTCATCATATACTTCAGGATCCTCTTTTTTTAAGCGTTGCAAACACTCTTCAGCTTCACAAAGTGTCTCATCATTAAATTCACCACGTGTAGGAATCGTTTTCCGTACCTCAACATAATCTTTTAAACTTTTTTTATTTAATACATACTCAGTAAATATCTCAATCAATGTCATCATTTATCCTTTGTAAATATGATTATATATTTATTTTAGTAATTTCCTAATGAAATAGCATTTAGGATACTGTATATTTTATATCGACATATAGCCACTAAAATATAATAATAATGCCCAACTTTAAATAGTTTTGTAACCATTTTGAAATTATACTTTTGTATGATCTACTGATCTAAACTGTAAAGGTAAAAAATGCCATATGAAATATAAATCTATTTTTGTCTCAGATATCCATTTAGGAACCAAATTTTCTCAAGCTGAAAAATTTTTAGACTTTATGAAAGATAATGAATCTGATAACCTCTATCTTGTTGGTGATATCATCGATGGATGGGCAATCAGACGTAAATTTCGCTGGGCACAATCACACTCAGATGTCATTCAGAAAATACTTAGAAAAGCACGAAAAGGAACTAATGTTTACTACATAACAGGTAATCATGATGAATTCTTACGCTCATTTATCCCCCTACTTTTAGGAGATAACCTCACAATAATGAATGAAGCAGACTATATCTCGAAAGAGGGAAAACGCTACTATGTCACACATGGAGATTTCTTTGATTCAATAACTATGACAAAAAAATGGTTAGCTATAGCGGGTGATATTGGATACGAATTACTACTGCACCTCAACCAATCACTCAATTTCTTTAGAAAAAAATTTGGTATTAACCGCTACTGGTCACTCTCAAAATATGTCAAAGACAATGTTAAAAAATCAGTGAGTTTTATCTCAGACTATGAAAGTATATTGGCCGATCATGCAAAACATAAAGGATATGATGGGATCATTTGTGGACATATACATAAAGCAGAGATTAAAATGATCGATCAAATTGAGTATAAAAACTCAGGTGACTGGGTCGAATCGTGTACAGCACTTGTTGAAACAGTAGATGGTGAGTGGAAAATTATTGACTGGCTACACCATGAAGATTAGTATCGATAACATAAACTTTTTTCGCAATAGTGTTTCTTTCTTATATAATTGAGAGTGTCTGTTTCCAAAAATAGTCATAACTATCTTCAATATGCATTTTAGAGGCTTTTTTTCGACAGTGTTGGGACATATCATCTAATTGTTTAGGATTTTGAAACAGTATTTCTAGGGTCTCTTTCCACAAGTCCAATTTGTTAATACTTAGAGCATATCCACATAAACCTGCTTCACCTATAATTGTTTTAGGTCCACCCTCATCACTCACTAAAGCAGGAAGTCCACTAGAAAATGCTTCAATAACAACTTGCCCTAATGTATCTGTAGTTGAAGGAAATATAAACAGATCTGAACTTGCATAAATGGTAGAAAGTTCATCACCTTCTTTATGTCCAAGAAAATGAAGATTCAAGATCTTTTGGTACTCCTTACTTACACTCAAACTTCCACTGCCTACCAAAACAAGATGCAAGTTTTGGGATTGAATAATATCTCTTTCCAATAAGCTCAACCATAATTCTATTAAAAATGGTATATTTTTCTCTTTGCTCACACGTCCTACATATAAAATAATTTTACATTTTGCATCTAACCCAATTGTATTCCAATAACTTCTATCTCTAAACTTAGGATCAAATTTTTTAGTAGAAATTCCGGGAGGAATTGTAAAAATATGTTCATCTAAAAAGCCTAAACTCTTTTTAATCTCTTCTCTATAAACTTCTGAGCGTATAAAGATACCTTTAAAAGAGCTATAAAAATATTTCATATATTTAGTCGTAATATATTTTGCAAATTTATTTTTAGTATTGCTATAAATATAAGCTGGAAAATCTGTATGGTACGTTCCTGTTACTGGTATTTGTAACCTTTTTGCTATCATAAGTGATACCAAACCTGTAAATCCAGGTGTCGCAATATGTAAAATATCTGGTTGTGATGTTTTAATTTCTTTATATAGGGTCAAAAAAGGCGGTACTACTAAATCAAGTTCATGATAAAAAGGCATTGGAAAACTAATCCATGGAGCTATAACTTTCATATTTTCAGTTTTACTACAATAAGATTTTCGTGTCGAACATATAACTGAAAATTTATGATTTTTATTTTGTGCAACACTAGCAATATCTTGTATAAATCTTGATACGCCATTAGCATCACATAAAGTATCTGTAACCAAACAAACCTTAGACATTAAATATATTCTGAAACAATTATTTTTTCTGTGTCATCAATAAAATCAAACAGTAAAAATTCGCTCCAATCATATTCATAAGCCATATATTGAAGCTCTTCTTCATTATATATTGACTCAAGCAAAACTTCATCACTGTCACTAAAAAGTGGGATTATCATTCCTTCATATCCATAATTTTGAGCAAATATTATTTTTTCTTTATACCGTTTTTTAAAATCTTCTAAAATCTTTTTCATAAATAAACTCCTTAAAGATATAAAATTTTAGTCTAACTTGATAACAGGTTGATAACAAAATATAAGGGCTGATGAAGAGATAGTAAAGATATTAAAAAAGAGGATTTATTAAATTTAGAAAAAAAAGGAGAAGGGATACTCCCTATTCCTTTTAAAGCTATTATTTTTTAGATGTTTTTTTAGAAACTGGCTTTTTTACAACAGTTTTTTTTGCAGCTGGTTTAGCTACTTTCTTGACTGTTTTTTTAGCCACTGGTTTTGCAGTACTTTTTGCTACTGCTTTTTTTGCTAACTTTGTTGCTGCTTTTTTTGTTGCAGGCTTTTTCTTTAACACCTTTTTTGCAACTTTCTTTACAACATTTTTTGCATCTTTTTTAGCAACCGTTTTTTTTACTACTGCTTTTTTAGTTGCTTTTTTCACAACACCTTTAACTACTTTTTTCTTTAAAACTTTAGCCATAATTGACTCCTTTAATTTTTTAATTCATTACTAAAATAGTAATAATTTATAGGAATTATATATGTTTTATGCTTCAAACTTAATAAATAAAAGATTATAATGGATCACTTGGTTACAAATTGGTTACAAAGAAGAGAAAAATGACTTTCATAGAGTTTAAAAAACTACTACTTGATGCGGAAATCACACTTCCAAAATTTAGTAAATTGATTAAAGTAAGTGAGAAGAATATTCAAGCTTATAAAAAAAAAGGTGAAGTACCAAATACCATCGCTGTTATTATCACTTCATTTGTGACTATGCATCAAATGGGTGTAGATTATCGTTCAATCATTGAAACACTTGAGCTTAAAGCCAAAACTAAAAAAGGCGCTGGGTTTGCAAAAAAAGAGAAAAATCCAATACTTAAAGTATCTTAATTAACTGTAACCATTGTGCAACTTTTTCACTATATACTTACTCCTGTAATCTAATATTTTAAGGAGCATTCAGATGAAAAAAGAGTTAAAAAAACATTTTAAAAATAAAATCAAGTTCGCAAAAAATTATAATTTTAAAGGTATCATTGTTTCAAAAGATACAAATGATGCCATGCCACTAGAGCATATTCCTAATCAAGAGCAATTAAAAGAGATTGCTGAGTCTCACTACATTAACACCCTTTTATTGATTGACTTTACAGAGAACTGTGAAACTTTTTATCAAACAAAAGAATATGCATAAATGTACCTGTTACCATTTTGTAACCGTACTGTAACCTCTATGTTACCTAGTTAATGTACTCTATACTATAAAAATTCTAATCACACAAGGTCTTATCATGAAAAACAATTTTAAAACTATTGCAACAATAATAGTGATAGAAGATGATAATGAATTATTGGAATTAGAAAAGTTTCATCTTGAGAAAGAGGGATTTAAAGTACTAGGGTTTAACTCCACTAAAAATGTCGAATCCACATTAGAACAAGAGATAGACTTAATGATTGTAGATCGTAAGCTTCCTGGGATTGAAGGTTCTGATTTTATCCGTTATATTCGTGATAAGGGAGTGCAAATCCCTGTAATTTTTGTCAGTGCCAAAGCTAAAGACAATGAGATTGAAGAGGGTTTTTTAAGTGGAGGAGATGATTATCTAAGAAAACCTTTTAACACAAATGAATTAATCTTTCGAGTCAAAGCAATACTAAAACGTACTAATGCATTACAACATAAAAGACTCACCCATCGTGATATTATCATGGACTTAAACAGTAGAAAAACTTATGTGCAAGAGAATGAAGTAATATTAACAAAACTTGAGTTCAATCTCTTAAGCTTTTTTATCAAAAATAAACATAAGATTTTAGAACGAGATTATCTACTGCGTTATGTTTGGAATGACAATGAGTTAAAACAAAAAAGAACGGTTAACGTAACCATAAACCGTCTAAAGAAAAAAATTGATCCGGAAAATAACAAAGAGTATATCAACCCTATACATGGGATAGGATATAAACTAAACTAAATAGCATATTTGTTAGTTATTTTCTTTATATTCTAAAACAAGTTTTGCAAATTTATGTGCTTCTTTATCTTTTGAAAATTGATTTAATAACCATGCTAAATAATCATTAGGTAGCTTGATCCATTGTTGTCCTTTAAACTTACCAAACTTAATGATCTCATTTTCTATATTTACAGCGGTATTTTCTCTTCTTTTAATTTCGCTAAGTGCATATATGTTTTCATTTTCTTTATAAATCCATTCTAAGTATGACAATGGAACATCACTCCAAAGAAAACCTTTATATTTTCCAAAGTCTATAATTCTCTGTGATGCAGGAGTCACTTCAACACTACTTTTGTCATCTTCAATGACATCAGCTGTAATCTCTAATAATTCAAATATTTGTAAAATTTGTTTTTGCGTCAGTTTTCTTTTGATATCAAATCGTGCTAAATCATGACGAAAATAACCATTTCGCTTTAAAGCAAAATTTTTAAGTTCCTCTACCGTTTTTGTATCTAATTTATCAAGATTTAGAATTTGAAAATCTACTCCCGATCCGTGCTCTTTGATCGTCAATTTAACTTTATTCATTGTTGCTTCCTTAGGAATATATTACAACAACAAAAATATAAATCACCATTGTCAGTTTCTATTCTTTTTAATATTAAATATATTTCAATATGTGAAGGTTACGGTTATTGTATTGCTATGTATCTATTATTCCTCTCCAAGAACTTGTTAACTTTTAAAATATATCTGCCATTTCTTCAGATTCTTTTAACTTATGAAAACTTGTATATCTAGGACCTTGTAAAGTGCCTTGTTTCCCACCTTTATGTTTGATTGGTTCAATTTGTTTTGCAGGAGCTTTAAAATTTAGTTTGTATTTTCCACCATCACCGTATGGCTCAATTGATTCAACTTCTGCATAGTGAGTTATTGCTGAAATTGGAGCAGTTTGATAAGCTGCTATATATTTAATATCATTTAGTTTTCCACCACTAATTCGAACTGCATACCAAGAATTTTCTCCTAAGAAAACTTTTTTAAATCCTTCTTCTTGCGCTGGAACAACAATAGTGTCTTTTATCTCTTTTTTTGAATGAGTTATTTGATTTGTAACTTTTATTTTTTTTGCTTCTTCAAAAACACGAATTTCTACTAAAGGTAATATACTATAAATTTCATTGAGAAATTCTTGAGTATCTGCTTTTTCGGACTCAGTTAAAACTGGTTCATTTGGAGTTGTATTATTATCAAGGTTACAACGACCAGTATCTTGTGCTTTTTTAATCAATGCCCACTCTAGCCATGTAATATGTGCTCTATTTAAGCCTCCGTTGCTTGAGACAAAAACTAGTACTTTATTCCAAAACTCTTTCTTTTTTTCATGAGATTCTATACGATTTTTTATACCATCTCCTTGACCAATGTACAAAGTTGGTAAGTCATCTTGATCTTCTTGGTAGCCAAATAAAATATATATTCCGGCCTGTTCAAATTCTTTTCTAGTTTTATATTTTGACCAAGCATCTCTTGAAATTTCCAAACCAATGCCTGTCCAATTCATTTTGTCAATAATTTTAATAGTATTTGGATTTCCATCAGGTACAAATAAACGGATTGTATAAGGTTTTAACAACTTATTTCCTTTTCTCAGAGTTTTTGGGTACCTTTTTTAAAAAAGGTGTATGAATGCGATGATAAATTTGAATTTATCATCGCAGTTCAATATTTTAATAACTTCTATTTTATGTTTGTTATGATGAAGTTTGAATGTTAGTACAACTATTTAATATCCTACACTCTATACAAAACAGCTCATAACCTACCAATTATCCATCATATAAAGTGTATAGATAATCATGTAAACAATCAAACTATTTATAAAACACAATTATTATAATAAAAAATTAAAATAATTTCAAGATTATGCAGCCTTTTAGCCAGAAATATGCTCAGATACTAACAATATGTTAGATAATTGGCAGAAAATCCATTATTTGGGCATTATGATAGATTAATTTCCAAAACTTTTTGAGACTCTTTACAAAGAAACTAAGCATATATCTTTGGATAATGTGGAAACACATAAAGATCAAGCAGTTAAAAAGTAGTGTAGCAAAAGGAAATAATTCCTTTTGCATTACAAGGGGTATATTCTATTTAATTTTGTTAGTTTTCCAATACGATCTAATCATATCTTTTGTCTCTTTTGGAAGTGGCACATAGCCTAAGTCTGTAGCGATTTTATCTCCATTAGTGTAGGCATAGTCAAAAAACTTTGTAACTTGCTTGTTTGTATCTGTTTTTTCTATAGGAAGTAGTGCAAATGTAGCCGCTACAATTGGGTAAGATGTCTTTCCATCAGGGTATGCGATCACTGCATAAAAGTCATTGTCAGGTGTCCATTTTGCATATTTTGCCGCATCTTGGAAAGATTCTAATGTTGGGTTTATGTACTGTCCCTCTTTGTTCTCAACTTGTGCAGCACTCAAACCTAATTTTTGTTTATAGGAGTACTCGATATAACCAATTGCGTATTTTGTCTGTTGGATATTTGCAGAAACACCAGAGTTACTTTTTCCAGCAACCACATTACCTACCCAATTTGGTTTTTTACTGGCTTTAAACGCTTTATCATCCAATTGCGCAAGATAGTAAGTAAAGTTATAAGTCGTTCCTGATTTATCAGCACGTACTGCAATGGTCATCTTTTCATGGGGAAGTTTAAGATCTGGATTTACACTTGTGATTGCTTGATCATCCCAATGTGTGATTTTTCCAGAAAAGATTCCTGCAACTGCTTTTTCACTAAGTTTGAGTTCACCATCTTTAATACCTGGGATGTTATATGAAAGTACGATACTTCCTACTACTGTTGGAAACATAAAAAGTTTGTTTTTCTTAAGTTTTTCACCTTTCATCGGCTTATCACTTCCAGCAAAATCAACCATTCTTTTTTTGATAGATTTGACACCATCACCAGAACCTGTTGGTGTATAGTTTACTTTTTCTCCTGTTTTTGCATTATAGTCTTGAATCCATGCTTTATACAGTGGACCAGGGAAAGAGGCTCCTCTACCTTGTAATTGACTCGCTACCAATGTTGTTGTTGCAAGTGAAGCAGCAACTGTTAACGCTATTAATTTTTTTAATCTCATGTTATCTCTCCTAATTTTTAATTTCGTTAGAAGTATATAAGAGCACGGTTACAAAATGGTTACAGGTGATTAAGTGATTTTTGATGTAAAAATTAACGCTATAAGCAAAAGAGAAAAGCTCTCTTTTGCTGTGAAATTATGAGAAAATTTTCGGTGCACCTAACTGATCATGGATATTGTTCGCCAATGAATGCTCAATGCCTAAACCTTGTGCAAGTTCTGCTAAATAGTGTGCTTCTTTATTGGTATCTAAATCTATCGCCATCAAAGAGACCGCATAAACTTGTTGCTCCATGCCTCTTGGAATCGTTCTGATAAAGTCATGTACGTCCAGCGGTGCATTAAACTCCGCTCTTACAAAATCTGCCTCTGCTTGAGAGATATCACCAAGTTTTGAGATCACTTTCTCTTGCTCTTGTTTATCAATGTTTCCATCTGATTTTGCTGCATTGATCATGGCTCTGATGATAAGCGTTGCTTGATCTGTAGCCTCTTTTTGATCTACACCCATTGGTAAGTGGTCACATTTATCAGGAGTAGGATTTGACACATCTGCATTTTGTGACTGTGCATATTTTGTTAAAGCCCCACCAAGAAGACCACCAAGTCCACCAGCACCGCCTAAACCACTACTGTTTTGTGAACCACCCCCTAAAAGACTTCCAAGAAGATCACCCATGCCACCACTATTTTGAGGCGCTTGTTGTTGCTGTTGTTGTCCACCTAGTAAAGAACCTAATAGATCACCCATACCGCCACCACTTTGTGACTGTTGACCAGCACCACCTAGTAAACCGCCCAGTAGATCAGCCATGCCACCACCAGAAGTTGATTGTGCATTACCACCGATAAGACCACCTAAGATATCACCAAGTGCTCCACCACCTTGAGTCTGTTGGTTTCCTCCACCACTAAGCGCACTTCCAAGTAAGTTTCCTAAAACATTTCCTCCGCTTCCTTTTGACAGGGAGCCACTTCCAAGTAAACTTCCTAATATTTTTATAGTATCAATAGCATCCATTTTTTTTCCTTCTTATTTTACAAAATTGAGTTAAATAAACCAGTCGCAAATCTTATGTTAATTTATGATATCTAATTCAATTTAAAAACATCTGTATCACTTCTAAAAAACTTGATATAACTCAATACTTTTTTTAAACCATTGGACTATACTTCTATAAAAAATTATTAGGGCTATACAACATGAGTGAATTTCTAAACAATCAAACCTCTCCTTTTGAAGGTGAATATCCAGATGGACATCCCGTCCGAACGTATCTTGAAGAGAACCTTCTTATCAGAAGTATTATCGATGAACTACAAAATGTCAATATCAATGAAAATTTCCTATTTTTTGAAGCACTGTTTCAAAAGCTTGCAAAAGTAGAGCTTCACTTTGCACGAAAAGAGAACCAACTCTTTCCTTATCTAGAAAAACATGGTTGGACAAGTCCATCACAAAACATGTGGGCATTTCACGATGCCATTAGAGAAGAGATCAAAGTAACACGAAAAGCACTTGAAGCTAAAGATATTGAAGCTAGTATCATAAATTCTCAGCAAGTGTTTCGTTCACTTGAACATATCATGCAAGTAGAAGAAGGTCGACTACTTCCAAATGCCATGAACATGATTAGTGAAGATGAGTGGAAAGAGTTCAAAGAAGGAGACAGAGAGATAGGATGGATGTTTGATAAAGATCCAACACCCTACCCTGAAGACGAATATATCCATCCAAGTCAAGATACAAAACGTAGAAATTTACCTTTTGGAATAGAAGATAAGACACACTACGATGAGGGATATCTCACACCAGAACAAGTCAATTCGATCTTTAGAATTTTACCAGTGGATATCACTTATGTAAATGAAAACGACCAAGTGGTCTTTTACAATCGTGGAGAAGATAGGGTTTTCCCAAGAAGTGCAGGAATTATAGGTCGTGAAGTGAAGTTTTGTCATCCTCCAAAAAGTGTAGATCAAGTAATTCAGATATTAGAAGCATTTAAAGCAGGAACCCAAGACCTTGCAGAGTTTTGGATCAATTTTAAAGGACAATTTATCCATATCCAATACTTTGCGGTACGTGATCCAGATAGAACCTATCGTGGAGTCATTGAAATGAGCCAAGATGTAAGCCATGTGCGCGCATTAGAGGGCGAGAAGAGACTTCTTGACTGGGAATAAAGGCATATTTGGCTAAAATCGCGCAAATTTTTCATAAACTTGAATTATGCAATAGACTATTTTAACTAGCATAATTTGGGTTAAATAATAGGACACAATAATGAGTGAAAAGAGTACAACATACAACCCCAGTGAGATAGAAGATAAATTTTATAAAATCTGGGAAGAGCGCGGCTACTTTGAAGTAGAAGGCAATAAAAACATTCAAAAAGCGGATAAAAACTTCGCAATCATGATGCCCCCTCCAAATGTTACCGGTTCTTTACACATTGGACATGCACTTACCTTTACGCTTCAAGATATCATGACACGATATAAGAGAATGGATGGTTATAAAACACTATGGCAACCAGGTCTTGATCACGCTGGAATCGCTACTCAAAATGTTGTGGAAAAACAACTTTTAGCGCAAGGAACTACCAAAGAAGAGATTGGTCGTGAAGCATTTTTAGAAAAAGTTTGGGAGTGGAAAGAGCTTAGTGGTGGAAATATATTTCATCAGATGAGAAAACTTGGAGCGAGTCCTGCTTGGAGTCGTGAGCGATTCACCATGGATGAGGGTCTTAAAAATGCCGTTCGTAAAATCTTTGTCAAACTTTATGATGAGGGTTTGATCGTCAGAGACAACTACATGGTAAACTGGTGTACACACGATGGAGCATTGAGTGACATCGAAGTTGAACATGAAGATGTATCTGGTAAATTTTACCATATGAAATATCCATTTAGTGATGGAAGCGGTTCTATCATAGTTGCAACTACAAGACCAGAAACTTATTTTGGTGATACCGCTGTTATGGTACATCCTGATGATGAGAGATACAAAAACCTTATTGGAAAAAGAGTCAAACTTCCACTCATCGATAGAGAGATTAAAATCATTGCAGATGCTCATGTTGATATGGAAGTAGGAACAGGACTGGTAAAAGTAACACCTGCACATGACCCAAATGATTATGAAGTAGGCAAACGTCACAATTTAGAATTTATCACATGTTTTGATGAAAAAGGTTTTTTAAATGACCAATGTGGAGACTTTGAGGGCTTAGAGCGAATAGAAGCAAGAGCTCAAATTGTCAAAGAACTTGAAAAACAAGGCTTTGTTGAAAAGATAGAAGAGCATATGCACCAAGTGGGACACTGTTATAGATGTCACAATGTAGTCGAGCCTTATATCTCAAAACAGTGGTTTGTAAAAAAAGCAATTGCTGATGATGCTATCAGTAGAGTAGATACTGGCGAAACTAAGTTTTATCCACCACACTGGATCAACTCATTTAATGCATGGATGAGTGAACTGAGAGATTGGTGTATCTCTAGACAACTTTGGTGGGGACATCAAATTCCAGTCTTTTATTGTCAAGATTGTGGTGAAGAATTTGCAACTGAAGAAGAACATCCACAAAACTGTACAAAATGTCAAAGTACAAACATCATTCAAGATCCTGATGTATTAGATACATGGTTTAGTTCAGGGCTCTGGCCATTTTCTACACTTGGCTGGGGAAATGGAGAATTTGGAAAAGACACACTATGGAATGAAGATGATTTAAAAAACTTTTATCCAAACTCTATGCTCATTACTGGATTTGATATCCTCTTTTTCTGGGTTGCTAGAATGATGTTTAGTGGTGTTCATGAGATGAAAGAGGTTCCATTTTCTGATGTTTATCTTCATGCACTTGTACGTGATGAACACGGTGCAAAGATGAGTAAATCAAAAGGAAATGTGATCGATCCTCTTGATATGATCGAAGAGTTCTCAGCAGATACCCTTCGTTTTACACTTGCTGCACTTGCTGCGCAAGGAAGAGATATCCGTCTAAGTGCTGATCGTTTGGGACAGTATCGAAACTTTACAAATAAGCTTTTTAACGCTTCACGATTTTTATTAATGAATGAAGAAAAATTTGCTGATTTAGCAGATATTGAAGTCAAAACAGATCTTGGACGTTATATCCTTAGCCGTTATGCCGTGGCGACTCAAAGCGTACGTGCAAACATTGATGCGTACCGTTTTAATGATGCAGCAATGGATATTTATAGGTTTTTCTGGGGCGAATTTTGTGACTGGGGAATTGAGCTAAGTAAAGCGGATAAAGAGAGTGTCAAAGAGTTAGGAAGTATTTATAAAGATTCTCTAAAATTGATTCATCCATTTATGCCATTTATCTCCGAGTATCTCCACCATGAACTCAGTGGTACAAACTTAGAAGATGGTGACTCTATCATGGTGATGGAATTTCCAAATCATACACAACAAGATAGTGAAATTGAAAACATCTTCTCACTTGTAATGGAAGCAATCGTAGGTATCAGACGTGCAAAAGCTACACTTGACTTACCAAGCTCAGCGGTAGATAGCGTACATATAAAACTAAATTCAGATATCGATTTAAGCTCTGGTGCAAAATATATCTCTAAACTTACCAAGGTGGAAAACATTAACTTTGTAAGTGAAAAAGTCGAAAACTCTGTAGCCGATGTTGGTAATAATTTAGAAGTATATATTTCACTTGAAGGTATTGACCTAGCTCCAATTATCAAAAGATTACAAGCGCAAAAAGCAAAGCTTGAAAAAGAGGTTGGAAAGTTAAATGGCATGCTTGGCAATGAAAGATTTGTAGCTAATGCCCCTGAAGATGTACTCACTAAAAACAGAGAACTTTTGGCAAATGCACAAAGTAAATTAGAAAAAGTAGAAAATGAATTGGGGTCTTTGAGCTAAACTCAAAACCCCCGAAATGCTTTAGGTATAAAAGCACTCACACCAATATCCAAAGCAGCTTGTACCTCTTGCACTAATCTATGTTTATCTCGTGGTAAATTCCCTGCTAAATGTAAAGCATTAGAAGCATGGTTTGAACGAAATATTATTCTATTTTTGGGATTTAAAAGCTCTAAAAATCGCTTCTGTTCTTCAAGCAGTTGAGAATCATCTAACATACTGAAATCACTAAAATGTTTATAAAATTTCTCTTTACTCTCTTCTTCTAATCCCAACTGCAAAGTTGAGAGATAAGTCACTGTCGTTTCATTGATGATTTTTGCACTATCTCGTATATGTTCTTGTGAATATTTCCTACCACCTATTCCTAAAATCACTGTTGCAGATATTTTCATACCCACTTCAGATGCCTTGTTAAGAGACTCTATAATTTGACTTTGATTAACACCTTTTGTAATCTTTTTAAGTACTTCATTATTGCCACTCTCTATACCATAATAGAGAAGATTTAAGCCATTTAAAAAAAGTTTTTCTAACTCTAGAGTAGATTTATTTAAAATATTTTGAGCCGAGGCATACAGCGAAACTCTATTGAGTTTTGGAAATGATTTTTTTAAATAGTGAAGTAAAGATAAAAGGTGCTCAGTCTCTAAAGAGAGCGCATCTCCATCAGCTAAAAATATTTTCCTACTCTCAGGATATGAACAAGATAAAGCATCTATCTCTTTGTAAACCTCTTCAAGCTCACGTACTTGGTAACTCTTACTTTTATACATAGAACAAAAAGTACAGTTGTTATAACTACAACCATAGGTCACTTGGATAATGATATTATTGGCTTCTGCAGGTGGTCGATAAAGAGGAAATAAATAATCTATCAAAATATTAACTTAAAGAAAAAATATATGTACGATACAAGTGCGGTTCACTGCACGTGAGCATTCCGCTGAGGATCTTGATGCCCCTTAAGGGTGAAACTTAGCGTTAGCGTAGCCCAAGGAATTCACTTCCTTGGGCGTTATTAAATGTTATGGTTCCCTAACTTTACGCAGTAAAGTTAGGAATCCGAATCATTTGACCAGGATAAATTTTATCTGCATCTTTGATCACTTCTAAGTTTGCTTCCACAATCTCAGGGTATCTTGATCCATCCTTATAGTAGATATCAGCAACTCTCCAAAGCGTATCACCTTTTTGAATCTCATAATTAATATCATGTAACTCTATTGAATCATCTTCAACTGTGACATCTTCAAAATTTACTTTAGTGACACCTTCAATATTCCCAGCGATTAAAGCTGCTTTTGCTCTATCTTCTGCATTTTTAGCATGACCTTTAATTGTCACTGTTTCACCATCAACTACTACGTCTAGGTTTTCAATTGGCATTGTCTTACTATTTTCAGCGATATAACTTTTGATATTATCATTATCATCACCCCGACCTAATAACTTTTTTCCAGCATCTTTAACGAAATCAAAAAATCCCATTTTTTCTCCTTATTAATTTTAAATACAAACTATTATATATTGTTACGCTAAAACTAATATTATTTTTTTGGTCTAAATACTTTTATAATCTCTTCATTACATTCGATATAATTTCCACCAATAAGATCCACACAATAAGGCACTGCAGGGAAAACTGCATCTAAACACTCTCTGATAGACTTTGGTTTTCCTGGAAGATTGATGATCAGACTTTTCCCTCTTATCCCTGCACTTTGACGAGACAGTATGGCAGTTGGAACATACTGAAGACTTACTTGACGCATCAACTCTCCAAATCCGGGAAGCATCTTTTCACAAACATTTTCAGTTGCTTCTGGTGTCACATCTCTTGGTGCTGGTCCAGTACCGCCTGTAGTGACAATCAAATCACATCCTAACTCTTGAAGCTCTATAATTGTTTTTTCAATGACATCTTGTTCATCAGGTATACAGCGGTAAAACTGTTCAAACTCATTTTTAAGATAGTCTTTCATGGTATCTATAATTGCCACACCTGAAATATCATCGTAAATTCCTTTGCTTGCACGATCTGAAGCGGTTATAATCCCTACTTTTATTATGTCCATAATATATGTCCTCCCTTTTTTATAAAATATACAGTGGCATAATTTTTGAAAAATTCATATGCCTTCTTACTATCAATAATCTTATCTTCTCCACCAAGATACACTTCAATCTCAACACCTCGCTCTTTCAATGCCTTAAGTTTTGAAGGCTCCCAAATAAATTCTAAAAGTTTTTGAAGTGCTTCTACGTCGTCTTGTTTATAATAACCTTGCATTTTTGTTGTTGAAGGATAAGCAATATTTTCTAAAAACTGTTTTTCATATGCTTTTTGATTTTTTTGATAACTTATGGTTTGAAGTCTCTTAAATTTTTCGCTTTTATCTTGAAAAAATGCGGGTGAAAAAAGTTGTAATTTATCCACTCTTTTATCAGTATTGTGAACATATTCAAATGCTCTAACAGCACCTAAGCTAAATCCACTTATCGTATAGTCACTTTTTTTCAAATACTCTTGAAAAAGTGCCTCTTCTCCATCAAGAGAAAAACCACTAAAGAAATTCACCTACCACCTTTTGAAGCTCTTGACGACTTACACTCTCATTTTCAAGCAAAAGTGATTCTAGTTTTAAAACAGCATCTTTGGTGCGTGCTAAAAATTGCTCAACATCCTCTATCGCCTCATCAATAAGATTTGCACTATCAACGGCTGAGGGTAAAATTCCATCTCCCATGCCATAGTGTTGTACCATCTCATCAGCAATCATCTTTGCTTTTTTAAGATCTACTGCGGCATTGGAATAAGTCTCATGATAAAAAAGTTCACTTGCTACAAAACCCGAAAGGTAGACTTTTAGTTTAGAGAGCATTTGTGTTTTAGATTCAATTTCTTTTTCCACATCTTTGATAAAACCATTGATCATTGTCACCTTATCAAAATCTACTTCATACCAATATGCACTTAAAGCTTTAGCCGCTTGATAAGTAGCTTGAATACGCTTCTCATCTTCTGAATAACTTAAGATTTTTCGTTTCCCTAAAAGCACTTTATCTTTTACGTCATTAAAATCTTGCATCTCAACTATTTTACTATCTCTCTTTAAAGCATTTAAAGCAGCTTCGTTTACCAATGTTGAAAGCGCAGCACCAGAAAATCCAACACTCATTTTAGCAATCTCTTTGCTATCAACTTCATGTGTTTTACCTAAAAGATAAACATCAATAATCTCTTGACGCTCTTTGATATCTGGTAAAGAGACAAAAACACGTCTGTCAAATCTTCCAGCACGAAGTAGCGCTTCATCTAACATCTCCATTTTATTGGTAGCAGCTATGACAATGACATTGGAGCTATCTTCAAATCCATCCATTTCAGTGAGCAGTTGATTAAGTGTTGACTCTCTCTCATCATTGCGTCCACCTCCTCTTGCCTTTCCTACAGCATCTATTTCATCAATAAATATTATCGCAGGAGCATAGCGTTTAGCATTTTCAAAAAGTTCTCTTACTCTTTTAGCACCCATACCAACATAAATTTGAACAAATGAAGCACCACTATGGTAAAAAAATGGTACATCTGCTTCACCTGCAACTGCTTTTGCAATCATCGTTTTTCCTACTCCAGGAGGGCCTATAAGCAAAACACCACGAGGAAGTGAAATCCCAAAATCCATATACTTTTTAGGATTTTTTAAAAAATCAACAATCTCCATCAATTCCTCTTTGACATCATCAATTCCAGCTACATTGTCAAACGTTACGTCAGATTTAGAAGGTTCTATTTTTCGAGAAAATTGAAGATGTTCTAACTCAGCAGAGGGTTCTTGTTTTTGTTGCATCTGTTCTTTTTCTTTTGCTCTAAGTCGCGTTCGTTTTCCAAAAATCAATGCAATCATAATTGTAAATGCAAAGAGTAAAAAAGCAAAAATAATACTTGTATAATTACTATTTTGTTTGACTTCAACAGGAACTTTGGTTAAAAGCTCTTCGATATTGATACCATCTTTGATAATGGAATAACTATCTTCATTCGTATAGAGTATCACTTCAAAATCTTTAATTTGTGCCCTTGTAAAAAGATCATTTTTAAGAAAATTTTGATAAGTATTAAGATCAATAATTTTTGGTGGCGTATTTATATATGCTATAAAAGAGAGTGCAAGAAGTATCAAAAATGCAATAATTGGAATTAATAATTTTTTATTAAGTGAAATTTGCATAATTAGCCTCATTTTTTACTTCATACTCTGGTATATTGATCCACTCTTTTTGCAGTGATTTTTCACTTTTTATCAATATCTTATTAAAAAATTGATCATATCCTACTTGGTACTCCCCTTTTTGCTCTTCTACAAGCACTAATAAGTTATTTTGATATTTTTTACGAAATGAAAAATTATTTTCAGAGACTAAAGCTTCAAGTACTTTAAGTCTCTTTTTTGCAACATCTCCTGCAACTCTATCTTTAAGAGTACTTGCATGCGTACCGACTCTATCACTGTAACTAAATCCATGAAGATGAGTAATAGGAAATTTTTTAAAATTTTCCAAAGCATCTTTCCATATTAATTCGCTTTCACCAGGGTGTCCTACGATAAAATCAGTTCCCAAAGCAAATCCTTTATCACTAATAAACTCAAAAAGCTCTAAATCACTCTTTAAAGCGTTTCTTCGTCGCATAATACGAAGCATCTCCTCATTACTATGTTGTAGTGCAATATGTAAATGTTTCTCAAGCCAATACTCATCTAAAAGTTCTAAAAACTCTTCATCAATTTGTACAGGTTCTAAGGAACCAAGACGCACTCTTTTGACACCTTTTATCAGTGAAATTCTCTTTAAAAGTTTAGCGATAGAACTACTTTTATCTTTTCCATAACTTCCAATATTTGTACCCGTTAAAACAAATTCACCAAAACCATTATCTGCCAATGTACCAATTTGTTCGATGATTTTATCTTCATCTTGACTTCGGGCATTTCCTCTTACAGATGGGATAATACAATAAGAACAACGAAAATCACAGCCCTCTTGAATTTTTATAAATGCTTTTGTTTTTGCTGAGAAATCTTCAACAATAGTCTCATCAATACTCTCTAAATCTCCCAATTGAAAAAAGGGTTCACTACTTTTTAAAAGCGTATTTATCTTCGCCTTTTCAGAATGACCAAACACCCCATGAACTTTTTGATCTGAAAAAAGTTCATCTCCTTTACTAAAGGCTCCACATCCTGCAAGTATCACTTTTTTGTCTTTTCTATTAAGTGCATTTATATAACTTCTCGCACTTCCATCAGCTGAATTTGTCACTGTACATGAATTAACAACAACGATATCAGCATCATCTTCATTTGCTACTGTCATAAAATCTTTGAGATTTTGTACCATGATTTGAGTATCATAGATATTGGTACGGCAACCAAATGTTTTAAAGAACACCTTCTTCATTGATGTCCTCTCCTTTATCTGGTAAATGTTGATCCCTTTTAATATTAACAATTTGAGTAGGGTATGCAATTTTAATATCATCTTCTGCATTGATTGCATCAATAATATTTGCAAATATATTACTTCTAAGCGTTAAGGTCGCATAAGAATTCGTCATATACCAACAACTTATTTTAATACCATGCTCTTCCATAAAGGTATAAGCTCTTGGCTCAACATTGATATTTTTAAGACTATATTGACTTCGTAGCATATTAAGCTGTTTTCTAGAGATATCGGTATAACCCTTTGAGTATTTTTTAACAATCTCTTTAGAAAGGTGTAATGCTTTTTTATAGTTTGAGTCATAAGTAATCATAAAGTCAACGCCGTCCCAAACTGTTTTTAGTTTTCCATGTGTATAGTTTGCTAAAAGATCTGTAAAAATATAGTTATTTGGAATAAAGATAATTCTCCCTGCTCTTCTATTATGGTTTAAAGTGGTAAGCGTAACATCTTCGAGAATAGTCATTCTTAAAAGTGATATATCTACAATATCACCTACATACTCCAAGCCATTTTTCATAACTCTTACCCGATCACCTACATGAAAACTTCCACCAAAAACAACAACAATCCATCCAAGAACACTCATAAATAGATCTTTCATAGCAAATGCCACACCCGCTGATGCAAAACCTAAAACAGTAACAATATGAGAAACATTTTCCAAAAAAGAGAAAAGAAGCACCAACAAAATAAGTATAAAGTTAGTAAAATTGATCCCTTTATTTGCCATATAGTATCGTTCATTATCTGAAATTGTTTTTTTAGCCAGATATTTAAAAAGAAATGAAAGTAAAAGTATCACTAAAATAATAATAGCGATATTGAATAATCTCTTCATTTGTGCTTTGATATCTGTTGTAGCTTTTAAGGCATTATCATCAACTTTTTTAGCATAAAGCTTAAAAGTTTTCCCTGCAATATCATGTGTGGAGATAATTTCATCCAATTCATACTCTAATTTTTCAATACGATTTAAATTATAATCTCCACCATAAATTTGATTTAATCTTTTCGAGTGGTGCTCTTTTTCAGTTAGTTTGGAGATAAGTGCTTTAAGTGATAAAAGATCTCTATTAAAACTCTCTTTCTTTTTCTTCATCGTTTTAAGGTAAGTAAATCCATTAAAAATATTAAACGGATTTTCAATTGGCGGAGCTGATTCTAACTCCTTTGGCTTTGTCAAACTTTCAAATGGAGGTGCTTTAAAATCACTTAAAAGTTCAAGTTGATTTTGTAATGCTTTATCTTGACGTGTAAGCTCCAGTAGTTTATCAGCCTCTTTTTTGGGATCGATTTTTTTAATCTGATCTTCAATTTCATTGAGTTCATTCTCTATATCAATGTAAATTTGATGGTTATTATATTTGGTATACCAAATATCTTTTTTAAGATCTTGATCAATTTGTTGCAGTTTTTCGTTAATTTCAGTGGCTTCTTCTTTAAGCTTTTGTGCACGTTTTTGCTCATGATCTGTAAGTTTTCGCTCAATTGTAGTATTTGCTTTTACTTGGTCGAAATTTTCAACCGTCTCATTTATATCTGCATATAATGAGGTACTAAATAAAAATATGAGTAGGTATAGAAGATTTTTTTTCAAACGCTATACTCTTTCAAAACAGAAAGTACAATCTCTTTATCAATATCATCCCTCATCTGATGATCACCTAATCCTTTGGCTAAGATAAATTTTATTTTTGTATCATCTGCTTTTTTATCAAGAAAGAAGTGATTATAAAAAGCATTCACATCTTTAATTTCATAAGTAGTAGGTAAATCATATGAAGCTAAAATATTCTTAATCCTCTGGCTCTGGGAACTTGATAAAAGATCAAGTTTCACTGCCAAATCATTTGCCATACAGATACCGATAGAAACTGCCTCTCCATGAAGATATTTTTTATAATCTGTTAAATTCTCAACAACATGCGCAAATGTATGACCATAGTTAAGTACAGCCCGTAGGCCTTTCTCTTTCTCATCTTGCGCAACTACCCAAGCCTTAGTCTCTACACTTTTTTTAATTGAGAGTTGTAAATCAGAAATTTTTCTCAAATCTGCTTCTTCCAACCACTCAAAAAACTCTAAATCAAAAGTAACAGCCATTTTTACAATTTCTGCAACTCCAGCTCCAAATTCACGTGAAGGAAGTGATTTTAAAAAGTCTGTTTGAATATAAACAGCTTGAGGTTGATGAAAAGCTCCAATAAGATTTTTACCAAATTTATTATTGATACCTGTTTTTCCACCCACGCTTGCATCAACTTGAGAAAGCAGTGTAGTAGGAACTTGTATAAAATCAATACCTCTTTGATAAATAGAAGCAACAAATCCAGTCATGTCACCTATAACACCTCCACCAAATGCAATAAGTGTAGATCCACGATTAAATTTATGATTAAAAAGATTCTCTAAAATAAGATCAATACTCTCTTGATTTTTATAAGATTCTCCATCAGCTATGGTAATGATATAAAGCTCATCTGCAGTAATTTTTTCAAGTAAAGATTTTAAATGAAGCCCAGAGACTTTAGGATTAGTAATGATCGCAACTTTTCCAGAAAGATTTAGACTCGTTAAAGCATCAATATAAACAGAATAATTTGAACTATTTTTTGCCTCAAAGTTGATATCGACCTTCATACACATCCCCAAACTTAAATTATTAAACTATTATATCAAAAAATATTTAGAATCCCTTATTGAAAAGAAATGGAGGATTTCCATTAGAAAAAGCAAAGCTTATTCTGATGGGATAAACAGCTGATAATTACTTTTAAATCTAAAATAATGTTTCTCAATATCTGTAGAAAAATAAGAAGCAATTTTTGAGGATAACATGCTCTCTTCAAAAATTACAAACTGAAGGAAATCATCTCTTTTTCCAAGTTCTATAATAGGATTTTTTTCAGTTTTTAATACTTTTATTTTCTCATCAAATAATTTTCCAAGGTTTTGAAAATGGCTAATAATTTTATCTTGTTCCTCACTATTTTCTAAATGCACATCAAAAAGTGTAATTTCACTTTTAAGCTGTGATGAAATATCAAAAATAATTGAAGAGATTTTTTCAGCTTTTTCACTATTAGAACTAAGAAAAACAGACTCTTTAATTGTAAAAAACCCACTCTCTGCGACTTTAAAAATAGGAAGTTTTAAATGATAAAGAAATTGAAGATTATCATGCAAAAATTTTTGATTCGTCATAATAAGTCCAATATAATACTCTTCCACATCTTTAGAAATAATGTTATGTGCATTATCATTGCGAAAATCAAACTCTACAAACATGTTTGAATTTGCATAACTTTTTATCTTGTCTAAAATATGTGAATACCTAGAGTTAACAATCTTAAAAATCAATTTATTACTATTTAACTTAGAATGCAAAATCATAGCATCATTGGTAAGTATTTCTACATCTTGATCACACATAAGTTTCATATCAATATAACAATAAATATTTTCACCAAAAGGAATTGGGAATTGTCCAAACTCTCTTTTAATACTTTTATAAACACCTTTTAACACATTTGGGTTTCCAACAGAGAGTACGGAGTCATTAGGTAAAAGCATCATTGAAGGGGATGGCAAAAGAAGTTTATGTTCTCTAAATATTGCTGAAATACGCCATCGTTTTTGATCAATATTTCTTATGTGTCTATAAACATATGGACTTCCAAATGGAATTTTAAACTCCATAATTTCACCAGTACCTATTCCTAAGTTTTGCGCAAATAGAGGAAGATCCGGTAGATAATTACTGAAAATATTTGAAATCGTATCATGAGCATCAATAACAGTAAGGTTTGGATCATTGAATTCTAAATCCCATTTATCTACAATGGAAATTTGAATTTTTTGATCTATTTTTCTAATATTGTGATAACTCTCCTCCATATCAGTTTTAGTTGCAGTAATAAGCATACATTGATAAAAATCTTCATTCTCCACTAAAACAGATATTTTACTAAAACTTGTGGGATCAAATTTGTAATATGAAAACTTTTCAACTTTCGTATCAGGCAGTGTTGTTTCATTATAGTAAACAACAAAATACTTATTGTTAGTAGCATCAGAGCTTATCACTCTTTGTAAAAAGCGTTTTGCTGTTTTACCATCAGCTATAATAAGAATTTTCTTCATTTAGTATATACCATGTAGTGCTCTAAAACCTTGTGAAATAGGCTCTTGCTTTCTCTCTACGGCTACTCTACTTCTAATATATTTTTCTTTACAATTACCATTTTTAATATAATAGAGTGTATCTGAAAGAGAACTCTCATTTATATCACCTATCGCAAAGTTCATATTGTTCGCACTCCTACATGTAGGTACTAAACCAGTCTCATAGTCTCCAAAGCCATCTGCATTTACACCCTTAATTTGTACAGGAAAAATATAACTACTACAATATTTACCACCAAGCATACCATATGGCTTACCTTTGGTAGGAGTTCCAATCTGAATAACTTCGACACTATTATCTACAGCTTTAAGTCCATTTATCACTACTTCACTAGCAGATGCACTACTATTATCAGCAATGATAAAAACTCTTTTTAAATCTAGTGCTTGTTCAGGTCTCTGTTCAAAATATGTTACATTATCAAATGCTCTATATTTAGCATTAAATATAGTACGTTCTAAAACTTTTCCAGAAACATACTTACCACCTATAAGCGTAGCAAGATGATTAGCTACATAAACATATCCTCCACCATTATAACGAAGGTCTAAAATAAGTTCATCAATGCCTTGCGCCTTAAAATAAGCAAAAGTACTGTCTAAAGCGTCATTAGAAGTTGCTACAAAAGTTTTAAAATGCAGGTAACCAACTTTTTTCTCGTCTACATCTATAATATCGTAATGAGATACCGTCTTAATTTCAAAACTCTCTCTAGAGACTGTAATATTTCTATCCCCTAAATCAAAGGTAGCCGTTAAATCTACACTACCGTCACCAAAATATCTATCAATAAGCATATTACTTTGACGGATGGTTAAAATATCAAAACCATCAACCCCAACGATATGATCACCACGCTTCATGCCAGCCGCGTGCATAGGGGAGTTTGGATAGACATAACTAACACCTAAGTAATCAAATTTATTATTCTCATCATATCCATCAATATACAAAAAACCAAAAGATTTTGTTTCACCTTTTTCAAAATAATCTTCTTGACTTGTAGCATCCATGATAAAACTAAAACGATCTTTATCATGCCGAAGGGCATTTAAAAGTCTCACTTCATTGCCATACGCATAGATCTTAGACTGATTTAAATCAGGCATCTCATCTGCCCAAAAATAACTATCATGCATTAAATCGTATACAAATTGCATCTTATTTTCAGCACTACACTCTAAAGGATCAGGAGGTGTAACGCTAAAAAGTCCTGTCATCTTCTGAGTGCTACTATTATTACAAGATACAAAGAAAAACAATGCATATAGTATTATAAATACTTTTTTCATTTTAACCTTATCTCTACAGATTTTTGGTGGGCATCTAAACCTTCCGTTTGTGCTAATAATGCGCACGCTTCCCCTATTTCATCCATTCCTTGGCGACTCATACTGATAATCGAAGTTTTTTTCATAAAATTTTCAACACCAAGTGGAGAATAAAATTTTGCAGTGCCTCCAGTTGGAAGTGTATGATTTGGACCAGCAATATAATCTCCTATAGGTTCAGGTGTATAAGCACCCATAAATATTGCCCCTGCGTGTTTGATCTTTGGTAACAGATCAAATGGATTTTCAACCATCAACTCTAAATGTTCTGGTGCAATTTCATTCATCAATTTACATGCTTCTTCTATATCTTTGGTTACTATAATTGCCCCTCTATTTTCAATGGAAGCAGTTGCAATCTCTTTTCGATCTAATTTTTCTAGTGCTTTATAAACCTCTTCTTTTGCACTTCGTGCAATTTTTGAAGATGGTGTTATTAAAATTGAACTTGCCATTTCATCATGTTCAGCTTGGCTCAAAAGATCTAAAGCTAAAAATGCAGGGTTTGCCTCTGCATCTGCTATAATTCCAATCTCACTAGGTCCTGCAATCATGTCAATATTTACCTCTCCAAATACCATCTTTTTTGCAGTTGCTACAAAGATATTTCCCGGACCTGTGATCACATCTACTTTTGGTATACTTTGAGTTCCATATGCTAAAGCTCCAATGGCACTTGCACCACCAACTTTATAGGCAAACTCTATTTTACATAAATGCATAGCCGCAAGCAATAGTTCGTTGATTTCCCCTTCAGGAGCAGGTGTACAGACTACAATATTTTTTACTCCTGCTACAATAGCTGGAATTGCATTCATCAAAAGTGAACTAGGATACGCTGCTTTTCCGCCAGGGATGTAAAGACCAGCGCTATCAACTGCACTCACTTTTTGACCAAGTACAATTCCATTATCTTCAAAGTCCATCCACGATTTTGGAAGTTGCTTTTGGTGAAATGCATAAATGCGATCATAAGCAAGGTGCAAAGCATCTTTAAGCGTACTATCGATGGAGTTATAAGCTTTTTTCATTAATTCAGTATCAATTTGGAGATCAATATCCTCTTTTACATCCCATTTGTCAAACTTATGTATATGTTCTTTGAGTGCTCCATTTCCATCTGTTTTAATCTCATTTAAAAGAGATCCCACAATAGCTTCTACACTTTGCATATCCATCTTTCCACGACCTAAAAGTTCATTAAACTCATCTTCAAATGTTGCACTTTGACTCTCAATAATCTTCACTAAATCTCCTCTTATATCTTAAAAGCATACTCTCATTTCCAATCAAACCACCTTGATGTATATAGAGTATCTCTTTTTTAAACTGTGCTTGAAATCTTAACAATGTTAACCACCCTAAAGGATCATACAACAGGTCAAATTCAATTCCAGTATCTTTCTTTAATTCTATCCAAATTTCAAAAAATTCTCTATAAAGCTTGCCAAAATGATACTTTTTATCAAGCGTCAAAATTTTAGGATGTACACTTTCATCCTCTTCAAGTTCATAAAACTGTTTTTTAAGATAAGATTCACCACCCACACATGCACATGTATAAACATTTTGTTTCAAATGTTTTTGAAGGTAGAGCGCTGTTGTACCTGTACCAGAAGGTAAAAAGATATCAACATCCAACTCTTTTAACTCATCAGCTAAAACTTCTATTCCAAATTCAGCCTCAACAAAATGTCCACCTTCTGGTATAAAAAGTTCTTCATCCTTTAGTTTTGTAGGAAAAGATGACTCCATAATTTTCATACCATTTTTCAAAGCATATTTATAATTACCATGAGGATTTTGCTTTAAGTATGCTGCAACATGATCTACATAATATTCAAATCCTACACCTTTGAGTTTTGCAAGATGTGATAAGGAATACATAGCATTTGATTGTGCCGAACCATGTGAGATAATCTTTGTGAAGTTATTAAAATCGTAGTTTAAAAAGTAGTGGAGTTTTCGCGCTTTGTTTCCAGAGAAACGATCATCAAGTAAATCGTCTCTCTTAATTAAAAAGTTTTTATCTCTAAATGTTATCTTATCTACTGGGCTTTTTTTAATTTCTATCAATACAGTTCAAGTCACTATAGGCTTGTTTTAATCTCGCAACTAATGATTTTTCACCCTCTCTAAGCCATTTTCTCGGATCATAGTATCCCTTATTTGGTTTATCTTCACCATCAGGATTTCCTATTTGAGATTGAAGGTATTCTTTGTTTTTGGCTTCATATCCTCGTACACCATCCCAAAATGCCCATTGCGTATCTGTGTCAATATTCATCTTGATTACACCATAATCAATTGCTTCTCTAATCTCTTCTAGTGTAGAACCACTACCCCCGTGAAATACAAAATCTACAGGTTTCTCAGAAGTAGAAAATTTCTCTTGAATATATTTTTGTGAATTATCCAAAATTTTTGGTTGTAGTGAAACATTTCCTGGTTTATAAACGCCATGAACATTTCCAAAAGAAGCAGCAATTGTAAACTTATCACTAATAGCACTTAATCGCTCATAAGCTTCACTTACCTCTTCTGGCTGTGTATATAAAAGTGCACTATCAACACCTGAGTTATCTACACCATCTTCTTCACCACCAGTGATTCCAAGCTCAATTTCAAGTGTCATACCAATTTTGCTCATACGTCTAAGATACTCTTCACAAATTGAGAGATTTTCTTCTAGTGGCTCTTCTGAAAAATCTAACATGTGAGAACTATATAAAGGCGTTCCGTGTACTTTAAAGTATGCTTCACTAGCTTCTAAAAGACCATCAATCCAAGGAAGAAGTTTTTTAGCAGCATGATCTGTATGTAAGATAACAGGTACACCATAAGCTTCAGCCATAGTATGTACATGTTGTGCGCCACTGATACCACCAAGTATCCCTGCTTTTTCATTTTCATTTGAAAGTGATTTACCTGCGAAAAAAGAGGCACCTCCATTTGAAAACTGGATGATAATTGGAGAATTTACTTCAGCAGCAGCTTCCAAGACTGGATTGATTGAACTTGTTCCTACAACATTTACAGCAGGAATTGCAAAGCCTTCTTTTTTGGCTATTGCAAATACCTTTTGCATATCATCACCTGTTATAACTCCCGCACTTACTGCATCTAAGATTTTTTCACTCATCACATTACCTTTATATTTTGCTTATTTAATAGATATATCGGCACTACTTCTTAACTTTTTAGTTATTTTTTTCATCTCTTCTTGGAATTTTTTTACTTTTAAACTCTGCTCAATACTTGGCTTTGCTTCATCAAGAGTAACATTTCCTGCTGGTTTTTTATCTTCTAATAAAATAACATGATAACCAAATTGTGTTTTAACTGGTTTTTTAGTGTAAGTTCCTTTTTTAAGAGCAAATGCTGCATCACTGAACTCTTTAACCATTCTTTTTTTATCAAACCAACCAAGATCTCCACCACTTGGACCACTAGGACCAGTTGATTTAGTTTTAGCCAATCCTGCAAAATCTGCACCACCTTTAAGCTCTTTGATAACTGCTTTTGCATCAGCTTCTGTTTTTAATAAAATATGTTTAGCTTTTGCTGTTTCTGGCTTTTGAAACATAGATTTGTTACTTTTATAAAAATCTTTAAGTTCAGAATCTTTAAGTTTTATAGCTTCAAACTGTTTTTTCATCCATAACTCAAGTGCTAAGTCACGTTTTACACTTTTAAGTGCTGTTTGAAATTCTGGCTCTTTTTCCATACCAGCTTTTAATGCTTTTTCACCTAAAAGTTTCTTTTCAATTGCTTGATCAATAACCTTATTTTGTTGCTCTTTTGTCATTTGCGAATAATTTGCACCTGGAATAACTTGTAAAATTGCACCAATTTCACGCTCTGTAATATCACTACCATTAACTGTTGCAAATGTTTTTGCCTGAATTGAAGATACTAACAGTGAAACTGCAACCATTGAACCTATTAAATATTTTTTCATATGTTTCCTTTAATTTTAAGTTGTAACTATATCTTTTGTTTGCTAACAAAAAGCAAATATTAACAAAGACAAGTGAAATAATTATGTAGATCTAATCGAGCATTATTGTAAATTTTGCCCCTTGATTTACATTCTCAACTCTTAATTTTCCCTTACAACTATCTTCAATAATAAACTTTGACATATAAAGTCCTAATCCTGTCGAATCATCTCTATCTTTTGTAGTAAAATAAGATTCAAAAATTTTATCTATGATCTCTACATCAATGCCACCTGCATTATCAATAATCTCTATATATTTTTTTTGCTCTTTTTCAAAACAATTGATTTCTATTTTTGGTTCTTTTATTTGACGTTTGATAAGAATATTTTCAGCATTTTTAAGCAAATTTATCAATACTTGTATCACTTCATTCGTATAGGTATGTAAAGTTATTTTACTATTGTGATGTGTTGTAACTTCAATACTATTTTTTGCAAATGAAGAAGAGAGAATAAAAAGTGCTTTATCTACAAGTTTTTCTAAAGTAGTATCTTCTTTTTTCTTAGAAGGCTTAAAGAAACCAGCAAAGTCATCAATCGTATTTGAAAGATGATAAACATACTCTTCTATTTTTTCCAAAGAATTGAGAAAAAGCTTTTCATCATACTTATCAAGTTCTATTTTTACTTGTAAACCCGTAGAAGCAGCACTTATAGCACTTAATGGCTGTCTCCATTGATGTGTTATCATATTCATCATTTCACCCATTTGTGCTAATTTACTATTATGAATTAAAATAGAATCTTTCTCACGGCTTTTTTGAACCTCTTCTTTGACACGAAGTTCAAGTTTTTGGTTCAAATCTTGAAGCTCTTGTGAAGAAACTTTTGCAATATTAGTTAAAGCCTTAGTAATCTCTAAATTCATATCTAGCTTTTTATAGTGAGTTTTAAAATAAATTTCTTTAGGTATTATTTTAGATGACTCACTCAATACCAATGTAGTCATACTTTGATTTAAAAAGAGTGACTTCTTCTCATTTGCAAAGAATTCTCCATAACCATAATATCCAGCATTGGTTCCAAGCATCTTATAGGGTTCAATCTCGGCATGGGCAATACTTTGCAAAAACCGTCTTCTCCCTCCAGAAGCATAAATATATACTGTCTCTGCAGGCTCATTTTTTGCAATATCTTTAATTAAGTTTTGTGTATTTTGAAGCATCTTTTCAGCATTTCCAAATGCAATATGAACACTTTGATTTTCATTCATTTTAGTTGCAAAGGTTAAAGATCCATCTCCAGGATTTGAACGTACTGATCTTGCAATAAATGTACCACTATCTAAATCTTTAAAGACAAAAGGAAATTGCAAACCACTAAGCGGTAATTTTGTAGCAATTTCAGAACCTAAATATTTTTCATAAAGATCATATACAGTCATCTTATCAACTGTAAAAACTCTATTATTTTTTGATTTTGTAATCTTAAATGATCGTCCTACTGGTTCCCACTCAGAGGTATATCTATTTGAGGCTTTAAGATTTTCTCCATTTAAACTTACAGCTACGATACCATTATGAGATATTTGACTACAATTAAATACACAACCACCATCAAATTTTCCACCATCACCACAAAGTCCACCTGATATGACAATGTCTTGTTTAACAGATTTAAGTCCATCTAAGATTTTTGAAGCATCAATATCCTCTGCAGAAACAAAAAGAATTAAAGCTTTTGTATCTTCTTGTACAATCTCTTTTGCTAAATCAACACCAATTACAAAACTATCTTCTTTAGGTTTTAAAAAAGTAGATTTTAAAGAAGAGTGCTCAAATATAGAAATAGAGATGACTATATTCCCAGTAAGAATCCGACCCTCTATCACTTCACCATCAGTAGTTGTTCCAACAAGACAGGCACTAGGAAGAAGTTCATTTAATAATGTTGTAATTTTTTGAATTTCATCAGGCTTTTTTTGACTTGAGAAAACTTGAATTAAAATATCACTAGAATCAATAATCTGATGTTCATAGATATAATCTCTAAGTTTTTCATCACTTCTAAATCGAATATTGAAAGTTTTCATGGAATTACAACAGCCTTAAAAGTTAAAAATCTTAAACTAAAAAGGAATTATATTAAATTTTTTATAATAAAAAGCATAAAATGTAAAAAATAGTAAAATTATCTACCAAAATGGGGTGATCCCCACTTTGACTATGAAAGAGGTATTGTTAATAAAAATATATTTTGTCCACTATTAAAATATGTTTTTATATCAGCATTCATCATAATGAGTGAACTTTGTACATGTTTGGGCGCAACTTGTTGTGATGGTTCTAAGCCCATGTCTTCCTCATCCTCTTTTTTAAAAATTCTATTAATCAATGCTTTACTACTATGTTGTTGATCTTCACTTGTAGTAATGATTTCAATTTTTAAATTATTTTGTAGTTGATAATATTTTATATCAACTTTTATATTGTTTTCATCATGATAAATATCTAAAATACCTCTAATAGTGTCATTTAAAGCATTAGAAGAAATTTTTGCATATAAGATGTCATGATCTAATTTAAACTCTTCGTCTACGTGTATAGAATTGAGGCTTGCCTCAATATTATCCATTCTATCTTTTAAAACAGTTGCTATGACAAAATGTACATTAATTTCATTACTTCTCTCTTTTGAACGTCTTTCAAAATGAGATGAAGAAATTTTTAAAGTATCTAGAAGTGCTTTGATATCTCCCTCAATTTCAACCTTTTTCTCAATTTCATCGAGGGTATTTAAACTCTCTTGTAAAGAAGAGAGACAAAAGTTTAACTCTTGTTCTTGAAATTTAATCTGTTTAGAACTTGGAACATCTAAAATATGATTTGATAATTTTACAATATACATATCCTTATTAAACAATTTCATTTTGTTTACTAGAACATTAAAGCTAAATTCTTTTGATCTATTTTTAACAGTTACAAGGAAATTAAAGTCTTGTGCAGCAGTAATAAGATCTAACCATGTCGCTTGATGATGACTATTAAGATAATTAGGATCTGAAACATGAGGTACAAATCTTTCTAGAAGTCTTGGATTTGAAATTACTCTATTAAAAAGTCTATTTTCACCAAAGAACTTTGTAAAATTTTTATTGGATTCTACAACTTGATTTCCTTTTTTATCATATACAAAAAGTAAATTTTGATCAATATCTAAAAAACTTTTATAAATTTTTAAAAACTCTTTTGCCTCATTAATTTTACGATCAATCATATTTTCAAAAAGCGAACCACCCATAAATTTATCTTGCTGTGTTTTTAAAATAGAGTGTATACGAGTTTTAAAAATCATACTATCTATAGGTTTTTTAATAAAATCTAAATTATCGTAATTGGTATTTGCGTAGAGACTCTCTTGATAATCTTCAGTTAAAAGCATTACCTTTGGAACATCTCTTAGCAGTTGATCTTTATTAAGTCTGGCAATAACATCTCCCCCACTAATAGTAGGAAATTTATCGTCAACTATAATCAAATCAAGGCTCATATAGCTTACTACTTTTAAAGCTGCTTTTATATTTCCAGCTTCATATACTTTAAAATTACCAAGATCTTTTAACAATTTATTTACTAAGAATACATCTAAAGAATTTTGGCTGATTAGTAGTATTTTATAATTTTTGTTTACATGTTCACTATTGATTGTAACGTGATCATCAAAGTGAACTTTTTCATATGTGTCTATAGACATTATTTATCCTTACTAGATTTTACTCTATATCGACATTATGAAAAAAAGTTTTACTAATTTGCCTTTTTGTTATTAAATATTTTATTTATTATATTTTTTGTTAGATTTTTTAAAAATCCTTCATCTTTATCTTTATAAATTACAGGTCTTACTGACTTTATTGTACCCAGTCCCACACGCGCTGTTAAAACACCATTTGCAACACCTTGTGCTCCGTGTAGTGAAAGTTTTGAAAGCATACTTCCTCCAACTACATCTCCAGAATGATGTGTCATTAGTTCAGTAACACTTGCAAAAGCAAGATTGATAATCACACTTTTTACTAAAACCATTTCACCAATAAAGTTTGGTTTATAACCATAAAGTTTTGAGATATCTGTTATCATCGCATGGCTTCTTGAGATGATTAAAATAGCATCTATAAAAGCAACTGGACTGATAGCTGTAGAGACCGCCGTTTGAGAAGCATAATTTAAAATGATATTTTTTGCTTTTTCATCTAACTGTTTTAATACTAATTCATCAATACGTTCAATCACTTCACTAGACATCATTGAATGCAACTCTGATTTTGCTTTTTGAGCACTTGCTCGTACCTCCGCATCTTCATGATTTTCGTATGTTTCTATCACTTTCAATGCATAACTTTTCACATCTACAGTAGGATTTTTAATATGTATCAATCCCTCTTTTTGTAAGCTATCAATACGTTTTAATTTCTTATATCCCATATACTGTTTGAACGCTGAATAGCCAAGGATGCCAACCAAAGAGAGTAAAAGAAGTAGATATACAGCACCAAGAATAGGCATGTTTTGAAGCATAGACGAGGCAGTAAATGCAGCATCATAAATAGTTCCTATCACAATTAAAGAGGCTAAAAGTCCACCAACAATCAAACTTTTTTTCGCAAATCCACCTATCGCTTTAAGACTTGTAAGTCTCTTTTTTTCCTCTTTTTCTTGTAAAATACTGTCTTCTTCAAGACGCTGTGGTTGCAGTGTTGTAGTTTCAACGACTTGATTCTCATCTTCAATACGTGTTGGTTTTAACTTATTCATACTCTATCCTTAAGCAAACTGTAAATTAATCTATCCATACGGATATGTTCTACCGCATGAGAATCACGCGGTGGGAATGAAATCGGCTTAAATGTTTGAAAATTAAAATCAGCATTCTTCCAAAAATCACGATCTTTATAGTGTGCCGGAAGAGATCCAGGAAAATGTGTTGATGGTTCATCTTCATCCTCAACAATACCCCGTACACAATCTACCTCTTCACCTTCTAACTTAGCTTTTACAAATTGCGTACTTTTAACCGCTGAAAAAATTGTCACTTCAGTCTCAATATGTTTGACATCTAACTCTTTTTTAATATCCCAGATCATTTCACCTAAAAGATTCATATAACTTTCATGAGCAGAAGCAGGTATATGGTCAGCCTTTGTTGCAGCAAAAAGTACATGATCAATTTTTAAATCAAAAAACTTAGAGAAAACATTGTTAGAGCCATAGGTAAAAGTTTTGAGAATACTTTTAAGTGCTAAATGCATATCTTCAAAAACTGCTTCACCCTCATTGAGTGTTTTTATAAGATCTACTAAAATGATTTGAGAGTCAAAAGTTTGAAAGTGTTCAAGATAAAGTCTTTTAACAACCTCCGATACATAACTCTCATAGCGTTTTTGAAACTGCTCATAGATAGAACCCTCTTCTACTTCAGACAAAGGTGTAGGAAGTGGACAAAACAGAAGTAATGGATCATCTTTCATATCACCTGGTTCTATAAAACGTCCTGGTTGCATAAATGAAAACTCGTGATAGTAAAGGCTTTTAAGATATTCACTATACAGATCAAAGAGTTGTTCTTGGATTTCAAAATAATCTCCATCTTTATAAAGTTCATGTGTTTTGATATCTGTAAGCCATTCGCTAGAGAATTTAGATCTTGCATCCTCTGAAGCCAACCCAATCATAAATTCTGACCACTGCTCATAACTCATATCAAGCATTGCCAAATCCAAAAGCCATTCACCAGGATAGTCAATCAATTCTAAATTGATAATTTGATTTTCTAAAAAACCATATTCACTTTTAAACTCAAATTGAACAGTCGTTTTACTCACTGCCTTAGTTGACTTTGGCCATCTTGGTTTTGCATTTCGCAAAGCTTTTAATTTATTATAATAATCAAAACGCATATAAACACTATCTGGGGGGAGAAGACGTGCAACAAAAGTACGACCTAGCTTATCATTGAGATAAGGCAATTTATCATTAGCAATGAGTTGGTTGATTATAGATGTCAAAAAAACTGTCTTTCCACTACGACTCATTCCAGTAATCGCTACTTTTATCGTCTTATCAGGAGTGGGAATTTTAAAACCTAAATCAATATCTTTAATAAAATCTAACATATTATAATTATATCAAAGATTTGTGAAATTTTAGTTTTTGTTGATAAAATGTAAACATGAAAAAGATAACTGAAGAAGAGATTGCAGAACTTTTGACAATCATACCAAGAAATTACCCATCACATGATATATTTCACCTCACAAACTGTTGTAATACACTCTGTGAATCATTACAAACATTATGTCAAGATCAAGGCTATTTATATGAACTAGCAATTATCGATGATATATGCTTCGAAGAGATGAATCAAAACAGTCTATATAAACCACATAAATTTGATTTCAATAAAAATAGATATAATCGACACTCTCGCATGTATGAATTTGTCTTTGTTACAATTGACTTAAAAGAGATAGCAGAAGTAAAAAACTTTTATAAAAAGCTTTATGCCATCAGTAAAAATGCAGGTACCCTTATATTTATTGTTGATAATGCTGAAGATTTAAGAACACTTGAAGAGACACTTATAGAACATAACTACGTAGCGGTAAATCCAATCATCAATACATTTAAAAACTATCAGATACTTAGTGCACATAAAATGCATGGATGGGGAAATTAGAGCTTGGAAAACCCCAAGCTCTAATTATTTTAAGCCATAGCTTCGTTAGCGTATTTTTCACCAAGCTCATATGCGACTTTATTTACATCGTGAACTTTTGGTGGTACTTTTGAAAGCATTGTAGCAATCAATGTCTCTTTATCAATAGCATTCATCATTGTATTTGCAATAGCAAGTGCAACAACTGATTGTGTAATTACATTTCCTACCTCTTCTTTAGCGATAGAAATAATAGGTATCTCATGAATAGTCCATTTTTTTCTATCTTCATCTGCTGGTGTAATCAATCTAGGGTCAACAACAATTGTTCCACCCTCCATAACACCATTTTTGAACAGATCATAACTTACCTGTGCAACTGAAAGCATAAAGTTAATTTCACCATCATTTGCATATGGGTAATAAATCTCATCATCATCCAGTGTAATATCAACAACAGTCGGTCCACCACGTACTTGTGATGTATATGTTGCAGTTTTCAGTCCATGTCCACCAGTTTTAATTTTTGCAGCAGCAAAAATTTCACCTGCAAGAAGAACACCTTGCCCACCAACACCTGTAAACCTCATTAATGTTCTAGCCATTGTGCTCTCCTTTATATTTTTTTAGCAAAGTCATCTTGAGTAATTTTACCTCTTTGACCTTGGTGTACTGCTTGAATCTGTGCATTCATATCACAATACTCATCTGCTTCAGTATCTTGATGTAAAATACCAGTAGGCAAGATATTGAGTTGATCCTCTGGACTTAATGCATCATATTTCTTTTTAGGCATTGTGATATCATCAATCCATTGTAGATTATCCATAGCACTTACCATTTTATTTTTACGTCCTAAGTTAATATGACAATTAGATAGTACGTCAAGTAGTGCAAACCCTTTATGTTTAAATGCAGAAAGAAATAATTTCTCTAGCTTTTTAGGGTCATTCATGCTTTCACGCCCAACAAACGATGCTCCAGCAGCAATACCTAGTTTACAAGTATCAAAAGTAGGATCAATATTACCTGCTTTTTGAGAAACAGTCCACATACCTTTTGGAGTAGTAGGAGATGTTTGAGAGTTAGTAAGACCATAAATAAAGTTATTAATAACAATAAATGTTATATCAATATTTCTTCTACAGCCATGAATTGTATGATTACCACCAATTGCAAGTGCATCACCATCACCACCAACACATATAACATGTTTATCTGGATTAGCTAATTTAATACCTGTAGCATATGCTACTGTTCGACCGTGTGTAGTGTGAACTGTATTAAAATCAACATATGATGAAAATCTTCCAGAACAACCAATTCCAGAAACTACACATACATCATCTTGATTCCAGCCCATCTTTTCAATAGCTCTAACAAATGTCTTTAAAATAACACCGTCACCACAACCCCAACACCAAAGCGTTGGCATCTTTTGAAGTCTTAAATATTTTTCGTAATTAAATGCCATCTTATAACTCCTTAACTTTACTTACAATCTCATGTGGAGAGATTGGTCTTCCATTTACTTTAAATAGACCTTCAATATCTAGTCTTGCAGTTGCTCTTTGAACTTCACCATGAAATTGACCAATATTTAGCTCAACTACTAATACTTTTTCGATTTTATCAGCATACTCTTTCATCTTTTCAGCTGGACTTGGCCAAATAGTAATAGGTCTAAATAAACCTGCTTTAATCCCAGCATCTCTTAAATGTCTAATAGACTCTTTTGCTGCAAGAGAAACAGATCCATAAGCAACGATCATAACCTCAGCATCATCCATCATAAACTCTTCATAAGATTCAATTTCATCTTTATGTACTTCTACTTTATCTTCAAGTCTCTGAATAAGCTTTCTACATGTCTCAATCTCTTCAGTTGGAAAACCATTTTTATCATGGTGTAGTCCTGTAAAGTGATATCTATAACCTGTAAACATTGGATTTAAAACTGCAGGTTCTGTTGGACCACATTCATATGGAAAATACTCCTCCGCAGGACCATCAAAAGTCTTTCGAGGAACTATGCCCTCTTTTACCTCTTCTGGTGTTGGAAGCATTGCTTTACCATGCATATGACCTATAGTCTCATCTAGTAAAACAATAACCGGTTGCATAAAACGATCTGCAATATTAAATGCACGTACTACCTCAGTATAACACTCCGCTAAATTACCAGCACACAATGTAATTGATTTATAATCACCATGTGAAGGATTTTTAGATTGAAGGATATCACCTTGAGATACACGAGTTGGAAGACCAGTTGAAGGACCACCTCTCATAACATTTACACAAACCAAAGGAACCTCTGCCATCTGTGCTAAACCTAAGTTTTCAGCTTTTAAACTCATTCCTGGACCTGACGTTGCAGTAAGTGTTCTTACACCTGACATACCCGCACCAATAACTGCACAAATACCTGCTATTTCATCTTCCATTTGAATCGCAGTACCGCCAACCTTTGGTAAAAGATCTGAGATAACATGCATAACCTCACTTGATGGTGTCAATGGGTAACCACCAAAAAACTTACATCCAGCATCAACAGCTGCAATTGCAGCTAATTCATTACCAGTTGATATTACTTCTCTTGTTGCCATTATTAAGCTCCTTGATTTAGTGACATATAATTATTTGCGATAATCGCTTCTTGTCTCGTTTTTGATTCGTCAGTTAGTTTTGCAAAACTATGACCCGCTTCTTTAAACTCTTTTTTATCTGCTACAAAAATAGCAAAATCTGGACAATTTAACTCACAATCATTACACCCGATACATGATTCTGGATGATCTATTGAAATCATTGCACCAAGAGTAGATGAATCTGCATAAACCATACCTAAAACTCCAGCAGGACATACAGCTACACAGATATCACATGCCTTACAGTTGTTCGTATTGATCCAGACGGGTTGATCACCTGGATTTACTGTTTCGAAATTTCCCATTTATTCTCCTTTAAAATTTAAATTATATCTAAAACCTATTTAGCTAAAACTTCTGATATAGCCTTTCCAATTTCTGCAGGAGAAACTACCACTTTAACACCAGCAGCTTCTAAAGCATCCATTTTCTCTTTTGCCGTTCCAGCACTTCCACTAATAATAGCCCCAGCATGACCCATTCTTTTACCAGCAGGTGCAGTTTGACCAGCGATAAAAGCAACCACAGGTTTAGTAATATTCTCTTTGATATAAGCCGCAGCTTGAATTTCAAGATCACCACCAATTTCACCAATCATTACAATTGCTTCTGTTTCAGGATCTGCTTCAAAAAGTGGTAAAAGTTGCTTATAACTCAGACCAATGATAGGATCACCACCAATACCAACAGCCGTTGTAATACCAAAACCTTCATTACATACTTGATTTGCACCTTCATATGTTAATGTACCAGATTTAGAAATCAGACCAACATTACCTTTTTTGAAAATCATACCAGGCATAATTCCAATTTTACACTCTTCAGCCGTGATAATACCAGGACAGTTTGGCCCAATAGTTTGCATACTATGTTTCACAGCGTATGCTTTAGCCGCTTGCATATCACGTACTGGTGCACCTTCAGTGATAATAACACCTAACTCTATCCCAGCATCAGCGGCTTCCATCACTGCATCAGCCACAAATGCAGGTGGTACAAAAATCATACTTACAGTCGCACCAGTTGCATTAACAGCTTCTTTTACTGTATTAAAAACGGGTTTACCTAAATGTTCTTGGCCACCTTTATTTGGAGTAACTCCACCGACAATATTTGTACCATATGCAAGACATTGTTCTGCATGGAAAGATCCCTCTTTTCCTGTAAAACCTTGTACTATGACTTTTGTATCTTTATTGACTAAAATACTCATGATAACTCTCCTTTAGCTGCTTTTACTGCTTTTGCTGCACCATCTCCTAAATCATCTCCAACGATGATATTAGAGATATTTGCATTTTTTAAAATCTCTGCAGCTTCTGGTGCATTTGTACCATCAAGTCTTACAATAACTGGTACATTTACATCTGTTATTTTAGTCGCTTCTAAAATCCCGTTTGCAATTCTGTCACATCTTACAATTCCACCAAAAATATTTACAAAAATTGCTTTTACTTTTGGATTTTTCAAAATAATTTCAAAACCTTTTGCAACGGTTTCAGCATTTGCACTTCCTCCAACATCAAGAAAGTTTGCAGGCGTTCCACCCATATAGTTAATTGTATCCATCGTACCCATAGCAAGTCCAGCTCCATTTACCATACAACCAATCTCACCATCAAGTGCAATATAAGAAAGACCATATTGACTTGCTTCTCTCTCATCTGGATCTTCTTCAGAAATATCTCTCATATCTTCAATATCAGGATGACGTCCAAGGGCAGAATCATCAAAACCCATTTTACCATCAAGTGCAATGAATTCACCCGTACCTGTTTTAATAAGTGGATTTATTTCAATCATCTCTGCATCATTTTCCATATATACGGTATACAATGATTTAGCAAACTTGATTAATTTTCCCTGCTCTTTTTTATCAGTGATTCCAAGACCAAATACTAACTCACGTCCATGAAAACCTTGAAATCCAACTGCTGGATCAACAGGAACTTTAATAATCTTTTCAGGTGTATTTTCAGCAACTGTTTCAATATCCATACCACCTTCAGTAGAAGCCATAATTACTGGCATCTCTTTAGCACGATCAAGTACAACACCAAGATAAAGCTCATCTTTAATATCTGCACCCTCTTCAATATATACTTTTTGAACAAGTTTACCCTCAGGACCAGTTTGGTGTGTAACAAGTGTCATTCCTAAAATTTCACTTGCTAATTCTCTTACTTCATCAATTGACTTAGCAAGTTTTACACCACCACCAAGACCACGTCCACCTGCATGGATTTGAGCTTTTACAACCCAAATATTCCCACCAAGTTCTTGTGCATTTGTAACCGCTTGAAGTGGAGTATTTGCGATAATCCCTCTAGGCGTTGGAACACCATATTTAGCAAAAATTTGTTTTGCTTGATACTCATGTATATTCATATATTCTCCTTTACTTATTTTGTTTTAATTATGCTTTTGGCGCTATCATATCTTCTGGTACAACATATTTATCAAACTCTTCCGCAGTTAAAAAACCAAGCTCAACCGTTGTCTCTTTTAATGTTGCATTATTAGCATGTGCAGTTTTTGCAATTTTTGCAGCATTGTCATATCCAACATAAGGATTTAGTGCTGTAACTAACATCAATGAATTATGTAAGAAATGATCAATTTTATCTGCTACAGGCTCAAGCCCAACAGCACAATGATCATTAAATGATACAATTGAATCTGCAAGCAGACGACATGATTGAAGATAGTTATAAGCAATAACAGGCTTATAAACATTCAATTCAAAGTTACCTTGACTTGCACCCATAGAAATTGCAACATCATTACCAAATACTTGGCAAGTTACCATAGTTACCGCTTCAGCTTGTGTAGGATTTACTTTACCTGGCATAATAGAAGAACCTGGCTCATTTGCAGGAATTTCAATTTCACCAATTCCACATCTAGGTCCAGAAGCAAGCCATCTCACATCATTAGCAATTTTCATCATATCAGCAGCAAGTGCTTTGAGTGCTCCATGAGAATAAACAAGTGCATCATGAGAAGTAAGTGCATGAAATTTATTTGGTGCAGTCACAAAATCATGTCCTGTAAGCTCTGAAAGTTTTACAGCCACACGCTCGCCAAGTTCTGGATGAGCATTTAGCCCTGTTCCAACAGCAGTACCACCAAGTGCTAACTCACGAACTGCTTCAAGAGAATCTTGAGCCATTTTTTCACATTTTGCAAGCATCTCTACCCAACCACTGATCTCTTGACCTAAAGTAAGTGGTGTCGCATCTTGTAAATGGGTACGACCAATTTTTACAACCGATTCAAACTTTGCAGATTTGTCTGCTAATGTTGCTTTTAGTTTTGCAATAGCTGGTAAAACTTGTGTCTCTACAGCAATAACAGCAGCTACGTGAAGTGCCGTTGGATAAGTATCATTTGAACTTTGCGATTTATTGACATCATCATTTGGATGTACTAATTTTTCAGTTTTAAAATCGCCACCCAATATTTCAGTTGCACGGTTGGCTAAAACTTCATTATTGTTCATATTAGATTGTGTACCTGAACCTGTTTGCCAAACAACAAGTGGATAATTTCCATCTAATTTACCTGAAAGCATATCATCTGCTGCTTGTGCAATAGCATCTGCTTTTTCACCATCAAGTTTGCCTAAATCTTTATTAACAAGGGCTACTGCTTTTTTAAGATAAGAAAATGCTCTTGTAATCTCATAAGGCATAGTCTCTTCACCAATTGCGAAGTTTTGAATACTTCGTTGTGTTTGTGCAGCCCAATAAGCATTTTCCGGAACTTGCATATCACCCATGGTGTCTTTTTCAATTCTAAAACCCATTATTTATTCTCCTCAAAAAATTTATTTTCATATAACACATCTACCAAAGCTTGAACAGATGATACAGAGTGCTTAAATTGCTCTTTTTGTGTAGCAGTTAAATTAATCTCATCAATGATGCGTTCTACACCTTGTGAGCCAATCATTGCAGGAACACCACTGACAATATTTTTATATCCAAATTCACCATCTAACATTACAGCACATGAATGAATCTGTTTGGTATCTTTTAAAATGGCTTCAACCATCAACGCTGCAGATTTAGCAGGGGCATAATAAGCTGAACCCGTTTTTAAAAGTCCAACAATCTCTGCACCACCATTTTTAGTTTTTTCTACCACTTCATCAATCTCTTCATCTGATAAAAGATCTTGTATTGGAACTCCAGCTACTGTTGTAAATTTTGGAAGTGGAACCATAGTATCACCGTGGCCTCCCATGACTGAAGCTCTAATCTGTCCTGAACCAAATTCTAATTTTTCGTAGATAAAGTGTGCCATTCTCGCACTATCAAGAATACCTGCCATTCCCATGACACGTTCACGTGGAAAACCACTCTCTTTAAGTGCAACATAAGTCATAACATCAAGAGGATTAGCAACTGTTATAATAATCGCATTGGGAGCATATTTTACGATGTCTTTAACAATCTTTCTAGAGATTGCTGCGTTGTTTACAAGTAAATCATCACGACTCATACCTGGAGTTCTTGGAGCTCCTGCTGTGATAACGACCACATCACTATCAGCAATATCTTCAGGTTTTTCAGCTGCTCTTACAACTGTATGTTGTCTTGCTGCATTAGCAGCTTGAGACATATCAAGTGCTTTTCCTTTGGCAATATCAACATCACGACCACGTAGTACTACCTCATGACATAAACCATTCATAGCCAAAATAAAGGCAACGGTTGAACCAACATTTCCTGTACCCGCAACAGTAACTTTTTTACTTTTTCCCATGAAACCTCCAGGGTAATCAATTATTTGTGTTGTACTTCATAATATGCTGTTTATATGGTGAATAAATCACCATATAAACTTGTTTTCTTACTAAATTGCGTCTATAATTGCATTTAAAGTTGCAGATGGACGCATAGCAGCTGAAGCTTTTGCATCATTTGGATGGAAGTAACCACCAACATCTTGAGCTTGTCCTTCTACCGCTAATAACTCAGCCATAATAGTCTCTTCATTTTCAATAAGTGCTTTTGCCACAGGAGCAAATTTAGCAGCTAACTCAGCATTGTCACCTTCAGCAAGTGCTTTTGCCCAGTATTGCGCTACGAAGAAGTGAGAAGCTTTATTATCTGGCTGACCACATTTTCTACCTGGTTCTTTGTTGTTATCTAGGTAACCATCATTGGCAATATCTAAAGCAGCTGTTAAAGCTGAAAGTTTTGCATCTGAGTGTTTGTTACCTAAGAAACGTAAAGACTCAGCTAGTGCTAAAATTTCACCTAAAGAATCCCAACGAAGGTGACCTTCAGCTAAGAATTGATCAACGTGTTTAGGAGCAGATCCACCAGCACCAGTCTCATAAAGACCACCACCAGCTAATAAAGGAACAATTGAAAGCATCTTAGCAGATGTTCCAAGCTCTAAAATCGGGTACATATCAGTAAGGTGATCACGTAAAACGTTACCTGTTACAGCGATAGTCATTTTACCTTCACGTACACGTGCATTTGTAAAACGAGTAGCGTTAGTTACATTCATAAATTGAATATCTAAACCAGTAGTATCAAACTCTTTAAGGTATGCATCTACTTTTTTCTTCACTTGAACATCATGAGCACGATTTTCATCTAACCAAAAAATTGCAGGTACTTTTTCAAGTCCAGTTCTTTCAACAGTTAAACGAACCCAGTCTTTGATTGGAATATCTTTAGTACGAGACATTCTCCAAATATCACCAGCTTCACATTCAAAAGACATCATTTCACCGTCAATTGAACCAGTTACAGTTACAGTACCAGCTTCAGCAAGTTCGAATGTAGTTGGGTGTGAACCATACTCTTCAGCTTTTTGAGCCATAAGACCGATATTTTGCATAGTACCCATTGTTGCAACATCATACTGACCATTTTTAACACAATCAGCAACCATCTCAGCATGAAACATTCCATAAGTAGAATCAGGAACAACAGCAACACACTCTACTGCAGCTCCAGTTCTATCCCATTGCTTACCACCTTCACGAACAACAACTGGCATAGAAGCATCGATAATTACATCGTTAGATGCATTAAAGTTAGTTGTACCTTTGTCAGAATCAACCATAGCAATTTTTGGAGAATCAGCTTCAACAGCACCTAAGAAAGCTGCTTTAATTTCAGCTTCTTGAGCGTGACCAGCGATTTTTTTCTCTAAGTCAGACATACCTTGATTAGGGTTAACATTTAATTCTGCAAATGTATCTGCATATTTAGCGAATACTTCTGGAAAGAATGCCTTAAAACCATGACCAAACATAATTGGATCAGAGATTTTCATCATTGTAGCTTTAAGATGTAATGACCATAAAACATCATTTGATTTTGCATCTTCTATCGTTTTCTTATAGAAAGTGTTAAGAGCAGCGATAGACATAAATGTACCATCAAGGATTTCACCATCAAGAGCGTCAACAGAAGTTAACTCTTTACCGTTAAGAGCGATTGTAACTTTTTGAGCTTTTTCTACAGTAACTGATTTCTCATTACCAAAAAAGTCTCCATTACCTTCCATGTGAGCTACATATGATTTAGGAACATCTGGGAACGCTCTAAGTTTATGTGGGTTGTTTTGAGCAAACTTCTTAACAGCTGCTGCTGCACGACGATCAGAGTTACCTTCACGAAGCACTGGATTAACTGCTGAACCTAAACATACGCCATATTTAGCTTGAATAGCTTCTTCATCAGCATTTGCTGGATTTTCAGGATAGTTAGGAATATCGTAACCTTGACCTTGAAGCTCGGCGATACAATCTTTAAGTTGACCAACTGAAGCAGAAATATTTGGAAGCTTAATGATGTTTCCATCTTCTTGGAGAACAACTTCACCTAGTTTCGAAAGCTCATCTTCTGCAAGACCCATAGCAGCTAAAACTCTACCTGCTAGTGAAATATCACTTGTAACTACTTCAACGCCGGCAGCGTTAGTGAAAGCATTAACGATAGGTAGTAATGAGTAAGTTGCTAAAGCTGGTGCTTCATCGATTTTTGACCAAATGATTTTTGACATATATGTTCCTTAATAATTAAATTTTTATAAATGATATTTTATCGATAAAAAAATATAAAGATTATTAAAAAAAGTAATGTTGCTACAAAAGGTAACACTCTAAAAATACAAATGTTACTTTTTTACACAGTTGTATTTAATAGAACTCTATAAAGTGTTACTTTTTAGAAGATTTCTTAATATTTTGAAGATGTATTTTATAAGAGTGAGTAAAAGCGTGCTCCCCTTTTTTTGACCTTACAAAGTATAGGTAGTTCACGTTTGCAGGCTTTAAAGCAGCTTCTATAGCCTTATTTGTTACAGAACATATTGGATGTGGTGGCAAACCAGCATGTTTATAAGTATTAAATTTTGAAGTGTCTTCTTTAATCATCTTAGGTGTTACTTTTTGATGCGATTGAAATTTATAGTTTAGCGTACCATCCATCTGTAAGAGCATCCCTTTTTTAAGCCTATTGTAAATCACTGCAGAAACTAAAGGCATTTCATCTATATTTCCAGCCTCTTTTGTAATGATTGAAGCCATGGTGATATATTTTTCAAACCACTCTTTTTCATCATAACGCTTTAAATGCTTTTGAGACATTTTCTTATGCTCTTGTAGTGAGTGTTGTACAAGATACTTCATTAAATCAACTTCACTCATACCAGCAGGAATGCTGTATGTTTCGGCGATAACAACACCATCTGGATAAGGTGCCACTTCATTGTATGCATCTGCTAATTTTGTACTATTTAAATCAAGTTGTTTTGACAATTGTTCAAAAAAGAGCTCTTTAGTTTCACCAGGGATCAGTGTGATACTTTTAACTGCTGCTTTGGATTTGGTAATACGGAGAAAGAATTGACCTCTAGTCATAGAAGTTTCACCCAAATCAATCCAACCAGCTTGGGGATAACCAACCAACTTCACAAGATGATAATCCAAATCTGAAAGATCAATACCACCTTTTTTCAAAGCCAACATGGCTGATTTGGTGGAGCCTTTTGGTATAAAAATAGTTTTAGGCGTTATGATGGTCTCTTGAAGATAGCTTTTTACATAGGTAAAACCAACAAGTGCAAGTACAACAGAAATGAGGATGAAGACAAGTAAGTATTTTAAAAATTTTTTTAACATAAAGTAAGTATACCAATACCCAGCTGGGTATTGGCAATTTTTTACTTAATCATTGCAGTAAGTTCGTCTTTGCTTACTCTATGAAAATTAAGATATTTGTAAACTTCATCAGTCATTTCTGGCTTAATTTTGTTTGGAACAATTTCCATATATTCAGCAGCTGTTGGTAATTTACCTTTTAGTGCCACTACAGCAGCAAGCTCAGCAGAACCTAAATATACTTGACTTCCTTTACCAAGTCTATTGTCAAAGTTTCTTGTTGAAGTACTAAATACCCAAGCATTTTGAGCAACTGCAGCTTGATTACCCATACATAGTGAACAACCAGGAATTTCAGTTCTTGCTCCAGCCATACCAAATACTGAATAATACCCCTCTTCTTGAAGTGTTTTCTCATCCATCTTCGTTGGAGGACAAATCCACAGTTTTGTTGGAACTGCACCTTCACCTCTTAAAACTTCACCACAAGCACGGAACAGTCCGATATTTGTCATACATGAACCAACAAATACTTCATCAATTTCAGTTCTCATACCTTGTTCGTGAATCTCAGTCAATGTTTTAACATCATCTGGATCATTTGGACATGCTAAAATTGGCTCTGTGATTTGATCCATATCGATTTCAATAACAGCGGCATATTCTGCATCGCTATCAGCCTCTAATAAAGTAGGTGTATCAATCCAATCTTGCATCTTATCTCTTCTTCTTTTCAATGTCGCAGCATCTTCATAACCTTGAGCAATCAATTCATCGATTAATACAATATTTGACTCTAAATATTCAGCAACCGGCTCTTTGTTTAGTTTTACAGTACACGCCGCAGCTGATCTTTCAGCCGATGCATCAGAAAGCTCAAATGCTTGCTCACACTTAAGATCTTCAAGTCCTTCAATTTCTAAAACACGACCAGCAAAAATGTTTTTCTTACCTTTTTTCTCAACAGTTAAAAGACCATCTTTAATCGCTTGATGAGGAATCGCATTTACCATATCTCTAAGTGTGATACCTGGTTGCATCTCACCTTTAAATTTAACCAGTACAGACTCAGGCATCGTTAAAGGCATCATACCCGTAACACCTGCAAATGCAACAAGACCAGAACCTGCTGGAAATGAGATACCAATTGGGAATCTTGTATGAGAATCTCCACCTGTTCCTACAGTATCTGGAAGACAAAGTCTATTTAACCATGAATGGATCACACCATCACCTGGTCTTAAAATAAAACCTTTTCTACTTGTCCAAAACTCTGGAAGTGTATGCTGTAAAGAGATATCAGCAGGCTTAGGATAAGCAGCAGTATGACAAAATGACTGCATTGTCATATCCGCACCAAAATTCAGTGCTGCAAGCTCTTTAATCTCATCTCTTGTCATTGGACCCGTTGTATCTTGACTTCCAACCGTAGTTGCTACTGGCTCACAGTAAACACCAGGTTTGACACCTTCCATACCACAAGCACGACCCACCATTTTCTGTGCTAATGTAAATCCTTTGCCATTATCATCAGGTTGTGCTGGAGCCATAAATAAATCGCCTGCATCAAGTCCTAGTGCTTCTCTAGCACGTGCCGTCAAACCTTTACCGATAATCAGTGGAATTCTTCCCCCTGCTCTCATTTCATCTGGAAGTGTATTTGGCTCAATTTTAAACTCACTAACAACTGAGCCATCTTTTTCTATAACACCCTCAAATGGCTTCACAGTAATCACATCACCAGTCTCTAGTTTATCAGTTGGTGCTTGAATAGGGATACAACCACTATCTTCAGCTGTATTAAAAAAGATTGGAGCAATAATATCACCGATCACGATACCACCTGTTCTTTTTCCTGGAATATTTGGTATATCTTTACCCATATGCCATTGAACAGAATTTATACCTGATTTTCTACTACTTCCAGTACCTACAACTTCACCAACATAAACTAAAGGATTCCCTTTTGCTTTTAGCTCTTTCATAGTATCTAATGGATTTTCCATACGATTTATTAAAAATGAGTTTGCGTGTAGAGGTACATCTGCTCTAGTAAATGCTTCACTTGCAGGAGAAAGATCATCTGTATTAGTCTCACCAGGAATTTTATAAACCGTTACTGTAATCTCTTTGTCCATCTCTGGCTTATTTGTAAACCATTCACCATTTGCCCAAGACTCAACAACTTCTTTTGCTTTCGCGTTTCCATCATCCATAAGCGATTTTACGTCATTAAATGAATCATACACTAAAAGTGTGTTTTTAAGTTGCTCTGCTGCTACTTCAGCTACAGCATCGATTTTCAATGCTTCTACAAGTGGTTTTACATTAAATCCACCAAGCATAGTTCCTAAAATTTCACAGGCTTTAACCGCATCAATTGCTTCACATGGTGTATTACCTTGTACAATATCATTTAAAAATGCTGCTTTTACATACGCTGCATCATCAACACCCGCTGGAATCTTCTCAGTAAAAAGTTCCATAGCATAATCTACGTCTGCAATTGGAGTTACTTTTAGTAACTCTACTAAATCCGCTGCCTGCTCAGCTGTTAAAGCTAATGGAGGTACACCAAGTGTCGCTCGTTCTTCTGTATGTGTTTTATAATCATTGAGTAAGCTCATTAATTCCCTTTAAAAAAATTTATATAATTATACAAAAATAAAATTATAAATAAAACTAAGTGTTACAAATTGTTACACTATTTTTAGCACTTAGTTACTTTTTGTAACAGTATAGTTTTATCATTGAGCACTGCATGGATCTTGAACATCCAATTTATAATTATAGATATAAATAACGATACTTCTATCTATAAAACTATCATCTACAACTATCTCATCAAAAAGTACTTTTTCCTCTGGACACCCTTTTGCCAAGATCTCATTTTTAATATTCTCTGTATAAAAAAGTTCTGCAGCGCTAATGGCTCTATTGTGTGAAAGGTATTGATTATGATTCATACTAATACTATCATTTGCATGCCCTACAATCTGTACAATAGCATTTTCATCTGCTAAAATATGTGGCGCAATACATTTCAACTTCTCTTTGGCCTCTTTTGTAAGTCTAAAGGAATGAGACTTAAAATCTTTTTTAGTTCTAAAGTCTATTTTAAGATATACACCATGATCTTTAACTAAAATGGAGCTATTGTTCTCATATACATCTGATTGAGACGTTGTAATATTACAATGATCTTTTAAAGCACTTAGTAATACATGAAATTTACTATAATTGACATCTACAGGAATAATAGTAGGCAGTTTGGAAGGTTTTACAATCTCTGTCTGTATTTTCGCACTACAAACACAACTGTATATTATCACTATTGAAGCAAATAAGAAGACTCTTTTAAAAAACATAAATGTATTTTTATATATTTAACCTTTTTAGCCAATAATTAAAATTACTTAATTATTTATGTTTATATCTCTCTTATGAGTTCTTATTCTAAAATCTCTCTCTGACCTTTTGTATTTGGCGCTGAGATGACACCCATCATCTCTAACTGTTCTATAATTCTAGCTGAACGGTTATATCCAATTTGAAGTCTTCTTTGAAGATAAGAGATCGAAGTCTTTTTATCTCCAAGTACAACCGCTTTTGCCTCTTCATAAAGTTCATCAAAATCACCATCACCTCCAGAAGATGCACTATCTCCTTTACTCACAGTAACACCACTTGTTGCATCACCAGAAGGTTCACTTAAAAATGAAGGGTCATAAATAACCTCTCTTTGGACTTTTAAAAACTCTACAATTGTTTCTATTTCGCGTTCAGTTACAAATGGAGCATGCAAACGTATAAGTCCTGAGCTTCCTGGAGGCGTAAAGAGCATATCACCACGCCCTAAGAGGCTATCAGCCCCTGTAGAATCTAAAATAACCTTGGAGTCAATTTTTTGCCCTACTCTAAAAGAGATACGACTTGGAAGATTTGCTTTGATTAATCCTGTGACAACATCTACAGATGGTCTTTGTGTCGCTACAATAAGATGAATACCACTTGCTCTTGCCATCTGAGCAAGTCTTGCGATATAAAATTCAACATCTTTTCCACTGGTCATCATAAGATCTGCTAACTCATCAATAATAACTATAATGTAAGGGAATGGATCATAACCATCTTTTTTGGCTTTTTCATTATAATTTTCTATATTTTTAGTTTTGGTTTTACTCATCATTTTATAGCGACGTTCCATCTCAACTACCATGTTTGCAAGTGCCATAATTGCCTGTTTTGGTTGTGTAATGACTGGTGTAAGCAGATGCGGTATATCATTATAGATTGAAAATTCAAGCATTTTAGGATCAATCATCAAAAGTTTTAAATCATCTGGAGAATTTCGATATAACAATGAAACTAACATAGCATTGATACCCACACTTTTACCACTTCCTGTAGTTCCTGCAATAAGAAGGTGTGGCAGTTTTGTCAAGTCTGTGACAAATGGATTACCGACAATATCTTTACCTACAACCATGGTAAGTGGTGATGAAGCTTTTTGAAAGATATCAGACTGAAGAATCTCTTTGAGATAAATCGTCTCAATCGTTTTATTTGGGATTTCAATACCGACAACATCTTTACCTGGAATTGGCGCTTGTATACGAATTGTTTGTGCTTTTAACGCCATCGCCAAATCATCTTGAAGTGTTAAAATCTTTGATACCTTGATATGCGCATCTGGACGAAATTCAAACGTTGTAACTACTGGACCTGAATAAGTTCGTACCACATCTCCTGTAATCTTAAACTGTTTTAATTTTTCAATGAGATCTTCGATCTTTTTATCAATCTCACTACCATCGACACGTGATCTCTTTTTAGGTGTAGCTTTTAGAAAATCAAAATATGGCAATTTAAAGTTTTTCGGTTTTTTAACTTTTCCCTGTTTTATTTGACTTAAGAGCTGTTTGTTCTCTTCAACCTCTTTTAAAACTTTAGCATGTGTTTTTGGTTTTGGAGGAGTTTTTACTTCATCAGGATGTAACAACTCTTCAGACTCTTCTTGAATCACTTTTATTTTATCAATATCTGTAGGTTTGTGCACTTTTTTAACTTTACTCGCGTCTTCAATTACACTCTCAATTGTGTCAAAATACTCTAAAGTTTCTGATTCACGTGGCTCCTCTTTTTCAGGAACATATGTAGCGACTCTCTTTTTTGGTGTCGGAGTTGGTTCAGGAATAAAGTCATCTTCATAGGAGTTTGGAATTTGTAGATCGTCACTACTATCTTTATATAAAAAGTAGTCTGCCTTCTCTCTTATCCCAGCAAAGTAACTGTAAAAATTGAAATTTTCAGGAAAACTAAAATAAAGTGCTTCTTTAAGCAATATAAACCCTAGTGTAAAAATAGAGAGAATAAAGATCCAAATTCCTGCACCACCGATATAACTCTTTAAAAAATGAACAATAAATCCACCCAATCCACCATAATATAAACCATCCACAACATGTGCTTGAAAGATTAAAACCGAAAGTAAAATTAAAAATGCTGGAAAAAGAACTTTAAAACGTCCTAATTCAAGATCACTATTGCGATAAAGATAAAGTGATAATAAAATCAAGAAAAATGGATATACAAATGAGAGATACCCAAAATAAACTTTATTGTAAGTCCCTATGGTTGAACCTATCTTTCCAACTATAGGAGCATCAGTCGCTATAGTAGAGACGGCGAGAAAAAGAAGTAAAGCAATTGCAAGTATATATTTAAAAAGTCTTAAAATAGTTTTTCCTAATAGTATAATAGTATGAAAATTTTAACTATTATACAAAAAAACTATTTTATTTCATATAATTTAATAGACTTAATGAATTAACTTTTGTGATCGTTTGAAGCATTGCTTGATAGCTAAGTGTTACTTGATTCAGTTTCATAATTGTTTCCGCCATATCTACTTCCGTTGTATCAGATTTAAGCTGCATGACATTAAGCTCCAAAGCAGATGCTTTTTCTTCTGCAATTTGTAAAGACTTAGATCTTATACCAATTTGAGATTGTGCATTATTAAAGTGATTATTTATCTGTTCTAATTTATCAATAGAGTTTTGAAGACCGATACTTCTAGGATCTCCTGAATTACTATCTAAGTCTGTCACCCCATTTCGAACTGCATCGATAATTGAATCCAACTCATCAAAAAAGTTTAAGTTTGATTGTGCCGTTGTAACTGCATTATTTGACATAAAAGAGAGTGAAGGCGTTGTGGTATTTGAAAAATCATTGGCATCATTATCGTACATAGCAAACTGAATATTACTAAGATTTTCAGACTTATCATTAATCTCTAGATGACCACTTTGGTTGATATCAACATTAATAAGCTCTTTTGCATTACTCACAGCTGTATTAAAACCTGTGCTATTATTTGATGCTGGAAGCGTATCAGACATTGTCATAGAAATGATATTATTTAACTGCCCCATTGTAAAATCATTACCATTAGTAACTGTCTCGTCTGCATTATAAATATTATAAGATGTACCATCTACAATAAAAGTTGAAGCAGCAGAGAGATTAAGCTCTATATCTTTTTCAACTCCATTGATGTCTGTAACTTTCATATCAAACGTCTTATCTGGCAATGAAGTACTATTCATCATATCACTTAATTTTGTAGTAGCATCTGCATGTACACCATTTGCAATTAGGGCGACATTCCCTTCTAGTGTACCTCCACTCTTTTCAAAATATTGTTGATCTATTTTCAAAGATTCATTACCACCACCTATAGTAGTATAATCACTTTTTGAAAATGAGATAATCTTATCTCCGGTAACATCATCCAAATTGGTATCTGCACTTGCACCTTGAACCCCTACCATTTTAAAATCAAGTTGACTATAACCACTTTTAAGATCCATAATCTCAATATTTCCATTATCACTAAGCGCTACTTTAACATTTCCACCTAGACTATCTTTAATCTCTCCTAAAAGATCTTCAATTTTTGCAGTTACCTGAGTGTCCACAATACTTTTAAAAGCAGTTCCATCTCCCTGCGTTCCAGATATAAAAAAGCGGACATCCGATGTAAATTCATCTCCTACTATTTCAGCAATACTACTTTGTGCTGTCAAAGGTTCATCTTCTGAAATTTGGTTTGTAAGCTTTACATTAGTTTGAACCGTTTTATTGATATGCTGATCATCTCCCAAAAATAGAGATTGACCATCAACATTACTCTGTATCTTTATGCCATCACCCACAAGTGTCATAAGTGCATTATCATTTCCATGATATCTTCCTTCATTATCAATAGGTTTTGTATTGGTTGCACTTCCAGAAAAAAGATATTGTCCATTCATTTGCGTATTCGCTAGAGAAATCATATGTTTTTTCTGTTCTTCAAGTTCTGTAGCAATTGCCTCATAATTATCACTATTCATTGTAGCATTACTCGCAGCAATAAGTTTTGTCTGAAAATCTCTTAAAGTCTGTGTAAATTCACTCAGTGCTGAGTCACTAGCATCCGTTAATGATTTCGCTTGAGTTGAACGCTCTTTTATTCCAGCAAGTTCATTTTCTTGAGAATTAAACCTTAGTATATCAGCGTATACAGCGCTATCTTCATAACTATTTTGGATCTTTTGACCAGATGAAACTTGTGCAGTTAATTTATTTAGTTTGCTCAATACTTTGCCATGATCACTTTGAAAGTTATCAAATAAAAATTGGTTTGTCACCCTCATAATCGGACTCCTAAAAACTTTTCTAATAGAATTATCGGCAATTTTATGAGAAAATGTACTTTTTTATTAAAAAGTTTTGTTATTTTAATAAAAAGATTGTAGTATGTTTCGTTATTTCAAAAAAGGAAGGTAAAATTTATGAAGAAAGCTGAATTAATTCAAGCAATTTCAGACAAAACAGGTTTATCAAAAAAAGATACAACTGCAACTATAGATGCTGCATTAGAAACTATTCAAGAAGCATTAGTAGCGCGAAAAACAGTTAGTTTTATCGGATTCGGTACATTCTCTACATCTCCTAGAGCTGCTAGAACTGCAAGAGTTCCTGGTACGAATAAAGTTGTAGACGTTCCTGCAACAACAGCTGTAAAATTTAAAGTTGGTAAAAGACTTAAAGATTCAGTAGCCAATGGTTAATTCCTAAACCTTAGAGGTTTGTAATTTTTTTACAAACCTTTAATATGCCGGGGTGGTGAAACTGGTAGACACGCCAGATTCAAAATCTGGTGGGCATTCGCCCGTACCGGTTCGATTCCGGTCCTCGGTACTCACAATCAAAAAAGCCTAAGTTTTAGGCTTTTTTGTAACTCTTAAAACTCATCTATTCTATATCTACCAAAGCCTTGTTTATCTGCATCTCTTTAAGTGTATCTAAGACAGTATCTACAAGTATCGATACATCAATTGGTTTGTAAAGATAAGTATAAATACCAATATCAATATATTTTTGAGTATGTTCGCTCTTTCCCTTGAGTTTGAATATAACTTGCATATTGTCCAACTGTATTAGCATAATAACCACTTGTCCAAAGGCTACTATGCCACAATATCTTTTTTATGCTTTTGCTGTAATACTTTTTATTGTTTTAACAAGATTTGATACAGTCATTGTTAATACAATTTGTACCAAAAAATGTATATGGTCTAAATCATTCCCTATCCTACAAAATATATCTCTTACCGTTCAGATACACCTATACATAGCTCTTTCAAAGGTCTCCTCTACTTCTTTTGTGAATATTTTTTTTCTGTATTTTGATGGAAATACTAAATGATATACCAATAGTATTTGATTATGACTTTTGTATATGTGATCATCTTCCATGCTATCATTATATCACATGACCCAGAGGGTCGGGGAATTAAACCATCCTCTGATTAATATAAGAAATCAATGAGGCTAAAAGTAGCAAAAAGAGAAGAACAATAATAAAACAAGTATTAAAAAGTGACAGCAATGCTTCCTTATTAGAATATCGAATGGATAAAGTAGGTAATTTTCTTAGAGTGATAGACACAATTAGATTTGATTCAAATGGGGACTTTAAATACACAAAGCAAGAAGATTATTTATATAGTTTTTCAAAATTCAACTATACCTATGAAAAAAGTTTGTTTTTAAAATACACTACTACTTATCATGATGATAATAGGTCCTCTTCTTTAGAAGAAGAATGGTGCTAAAAGATTAGTGAGAAGATATAGGACATCGGTTGACTAAAACTTCTATCCAAAAAAATTTTATAAATCGAGTGTAAGTAGCAATAATAATTCAATATATTTAATTTTATAGTAGTTAATAACTGACCTTATGCACAAATAGTAATTATGTAGTGATATCACTCTTGATAGCAATAGTATAGCAACAATCTATGAAAAACGATGGAAAGTTGAAGAGTTTTATAAATCACTAAAGTCAAATGTGGCTTTAGCTAAATCACAAACCAAGAGAGTAAGAACACAGAGCAATCACATATTTTTGGCTCTGCTATCTTTTTTTAAACTGGAGTGTTTAAAGATGAAACATCAGTTAAATCGCTTTTATGGAGTTGCAGAAATTGAAGAGTGCGTAAGGTCAGTTAATAACTATTTAATAAAATCTTAAGACAGTGAGGGATAAAATAACACATAACTTACATCAAAAGGATAATTACCATGAAAAATATATTATTAAGTTTCAGTTTAATAGCTTTACTGTTTTCAGGTTGTGGTGGTGGAGATACTGCTACTATTCCTAATCCTTCAGCCCAAGATATAGCTATAAAGAAGATAGCAAACTATGCAAAAAATAGTACAAATGCAAAACCAACTCTACAAGACTATATCGATGCAGGAGTAGGTGGAGTTGATGCAAGTAAGCTGGATAAAGTTAATGAAACTGTAAAGGGTCTTACTTATGATAAAGTAGATACAAAACAAGAGATACAAGAGTTGATAGAGACTGTTGGTGTAACCTTGCCAAACAAAGCCCCAGTAGCTACAGCACAAACTATCACTATGCTAGAAGATACTTCAAAAGCTATAGCACTATCAGCAACTGATTTAAATGGTGATGCTTTAACTTATACCGTTATAACCCCACCAACACATGGAACTTTTACAAATGGAGTTTATACACCAACAGCTAACTACCACGGAAGTGACAGTTTTAGCTTCACGGCAAACGATGGTACACTAACTTCAACACCTGCAACTGTATCTATCACGATAACAGATGTAGCAGATGTAAATACAGCTCCAGTAGCTACAGCACAAAGTGTAACACTAGTCAAAGATACAACAAAAACCATTACACTAGCAGGAACAGATGCAGAGAGTGATACTCTAACTTTTACAGTAGTAACTCCTCCTGCACATGGAACATTTGTAGGAACAACATACACACCAACACCAAACTACAACGGAAGTGATAGCTTTAGCTTCACAGCAAACGATGGTTCACTAACATCAGCTCCAGCAACTATAACGATAACTATCACAGATGTAAATACAGCTCCAGTAGCTACAGCACAGAGTGTAACACTAGATGAAGATACAACAAAAACAATCACACTTTTGGGAACTGATGCAGATGGAGATACTCTAACTTATACACTCACAACAAACCCAACTCACGGAACATTTACAAATGGAGTTTACACACCAACACCAAACTACCACGGAAGTGACAGTTTTAGCTTCACAGCAAACGATGGTTCACTAACATCAGCTCCAGCAACGGTATCTATAACGATAAAAGATGTAGCAGAAAATCAAGCACCTACAGTTTCACTAGAGATTAGTGAAACACTAAGAGTAGGTAGCCCTGTCACTATCACTGCAAATGCAACTGATAGTGATGGGCAAATTGCTTCATATGAGTTTAGTGGCGACATGATAGGGAATAGTAAATCAATCACAAAAACTTTTACAACAGCTGGTCAAAAAAGTGTCACTGTAACAATTACAGATAACGATGGAGCGACTGCAACAGATACCTCCACTATAATAATAAGCGAGGCTACACTATCAAAAGTTAAAAGAACAGGACAACTATATAGTTATGACGAAGATGGCAATATAGTTACTGATGGAAGCATAAAAGATGATGGATATTATCAAGAAGGACTAGATAGAAGTTATATCAGAGATGATATAAAAGAGGTAGTTATAGACACTACAACAGGTTTGACATGGCAAGACAATGAAGATGCAAAAACAGTCAAAAAACCTTGGATTACTCAAGCTAACTATGATGCAGGAAATAGAGATGACACATCAGGTGATACAGCTACTACCTATTGTAGCGACCTTGTTTTAGGAGGATATGGTAACTGGAAAGTGCCAACTATGAAAGAACTTTTAACTATTATAAATTATCAACCTAATGATGGATTGTCAATTAATGAAAGTTTTAAAAATGTATCGAATTCTTACTACCTCAGTTCAAATGATGCAGGAGGAAGTAATATTTGGATGATTAACAGCAATGGTGGTAGTAGTGGAGATAGTTATAAAGATAACTATAGAAGTATTCGCTGTGTTAGATCAGATAACAATATAACTATATCTTCAAATTTCTCAAAAAATGGAAATATAGTTAAGGATAGTTCAACAGGACTTCAATGGCAAGATAACACTGATGCTGGAATCAATGGAAGTCAAAAAAATTGGCTTGAAGCTATAGAGTATTGTGAGGCATTGTCTTTAGATGGAAAAAATGGTTGGAGGCTACCAAATATAAATGAACTTTTAACACTTGTGGATTATACTAAAAGAGAACCATTTATGGATACCGATACTTTTGAAAATGTTGCTAGTCATCCATATTGGAGTTCCACTAGTTATGGTTATGAGCAGTTAGCTTTTTATGTCCAGATGAAATTTGGTTTTCATGGATCTGGTGGTAAAGGCATGTACCATTTTGTTCGGTGTGTTAGAACTGGAGAGTAAAAATGATATGAGCTACAAACCAATAACCAAGTACTTTTTTTTGATAAATTTTGTTATATCTGATATAATAAACAGATGGGAAGAGCTTGACTGAAGGAGTTAACATGATGATAAATCTCAATATTAAAGATGAATACTTGGATAGCTTTTATAGGTATGTAGATAGTATGCCCAAAGGTGCTATTGTAATCCCCTCAGCACTTGATGATGAAATAGTTAAAAGAGTAGAGCAATACAAAAAAGATAAATCTAAATCTGTACCATTTTCAAATGGGCTAAAAGAGCTAAGAAAAAAAGTTATAGTTAAAATATGACTTTAGACAAGTTACCAAGATTTGATGATGAACTTGAAGAAATTATTCAGTTTATAGCAGAAGATAGTGTCAATAGAGCTTTGAGTTTTTATGATGAGTTGATTTTAAAAATAGAAAATATACCTACTAACCCTTTGATATACAGAAAACGACAAAATACTGAAGATGAAAATATAAGAGAGCTGATATTTAAGGGGTATGTTATACCTTTTTATATTGATAAAGATAGTGATAAAATTGTAATTTTAGGTATCTTTAATCAAAATCTTTGGGATATGCCGTCTTAATAAGCATACCAATTTCATAAATATGATACTGTTATAGTTATAGGTCGCTGCCTGATTCCGTTGTTTACTTCTTCTGTATTTATCATCAATTTTTAGAATAAATTCAATATATTTAAGTTTTATAATTTAATCCAATATTTTATTAAATATTAAGTTTTAGATAAGTTCAAAATGATACCATAAATTATATTACAAAATATTTCTATAAAACGCCAATTCAAAAAATAAGTGCAATTTTTTGAATTGGCGAAACATGATAGGTGGTATTGTATGAAAAAGATAATTATTTTAACATTTTATTTTTCAGTTTTATTTTCAACTAGTGCTTATGCAAAAATTAAATTGATTAATCCAGTTACAGATGTTCCAAAGTATACTCATCTTCAAAAACAAATGTATCAGTCCTATATATATGGAGTTGCACCATTATTCTTAGCACAAAATGCAGTTATGTCTGATAGGCTGAGAAAGGCGGATTCAGATTTTAGAGGTGCAAATGAGCGATTAACAGAACTAAGAGAACAAATTAATGATACCTTAGATTATATTGGTGCTGCTAATAGTGGGGTGGAAAATGGAATTGCTATAGGACTATTAAATGTCGGAGAAATGCAACTTATAAATTCCATAAAAGACAAAGAAAATATAAATCCAGAAGCTATAGAATTAATCACGATGTCATTTGATTCATTAAAATCTGTGGATAGTTGTAGAAATTTTGATATCATTGATTGTGTTCTTGGAGGTGGAAAAACTGTTTCTGGTGCAGGTATAAATGTTGCTAAATTAGGAAGATTATTTTATTTCATGTGGAATTCAAATAATTATATTGATAAACTAAATTCATATAGAATTGCTGAAGCTTATATTCATCTTGGAATTCAGATTTCAAGACAAGGACAAACTAATTTTTTATCTATTAGTGATTATACAATTAAAAGTATAGCAAAAGATTTAGAAATTGAAAAATATGATAATAATGAGGCTAAAGAGAATATGATTCTTTATAGGGATATTATACTTAGCACTTATAAAGATAAAGATGGAAAAATTTTTGATAATACTCAAATTTCAACAAATTATAATCCAAATAAACCTTCATTAACAATTGTTGATGGTGTTAATGATACATCTTTAACGCCATCATTTAGAGCATTCAATTTCAATGATCCTGATGAAGGAGACACCCATGCAAAAACTTGGTGGGGTATTATTGAGATTGGGAAAGGTTATATAAATAATTTTGAGCAGGTATGGAGTAGTAAAAATAAAAACTCAATTCAAGTTCCTGAGGGTATATTGAAAAAAGGAAAAGAATATAAGGCTGTTGTAGCTTTTAAAGATAATCATGACAACTATTCTAATGGTCGATTTGTTTGGTTTAAAACAAAAGATGACTCTAATAATCCTCCTGAAAGACCAAAACTTGAAGTTATAGATGGTACAAGTAATGTATCTTTATTGCCAACATTTAAAGCTTCAGGCTATAGTGATGAAGAAAATGATGAACATTATATGACTTGGTGGGGTATCAGAAAATATGGTACTACTCATTGGATTTTTATGCCTGGCTGGAGTGAAAATAATAAATATAATATTAAGCTAACAGAGGAAGATAAGTTAGATGCAGGTGTTAAATATGAAGTTGCCGTAGCCTTTAAAGATAAAAAAGGTCATTCTCCATCTATGAAGGTTGCATTTACTACTATACAGAATGCCAATAAAAAACCAAATCTAGATATGTATGACTACAGATATGATCAAGACTCTACAAGTAAAAGTGATGGTGATGGAAAAGTTGAAAATGGTGAGAGTGTTACTTTTGATATAAAACTAAAAAATAAAGGTGATGCCGAAGCAAATGATGTTAAAGTTGTAATGGATACGGAGTCTGAATGTGTAAGTAGAGTTCATATGTCAAAAGATTATGGAAATATTTCAGCTAATAAAATAACTGACTATAGTGGAATGGAATTTTCTTTTGATGATTGTGCAAAAAATGAAAAAATTACCTTTGATATAAAAATAACTGCAAATGGTGGATATGAATGGCATGATAGCCTTGCAGTAAGAGTTGTTGATGATAGAGAGCCATCAAATATAGAATTTGTTTCATTTAAAATCAATGATGATAATGAGCGAAGTAGTGCAGGAAATAGTGATGGAAAGGCAAATTTAGGGGAAACTTTAGAGATATATCCAACTATTAGAAATCTTGGAGATATAAAAGCAGAAAATATAAAAGCATATTTAACAAGCAATGATGAATGTGTTGAAATTCTTACTAGAGATTATATAAGATGGAATGATTTAGATTCTAAAGAGATTAAAGAAGGTGGTGAATACAATAAAGATTCTAGCAGAAGGTTTATTGTTAGAATAAAGCCTCATTGTGCCATAGGACATAGGATTAATTTTGATGTAAAAATAACATCTGATGGTGAGAATGAATGGTACGATACTTTTAACATTAAAGTATATGAAATGCCTACAGATTTTGAACTTTCAATAATTGATTATAATGTGACTGATGATAGATGTCTAGATAGTTTGGGATTTTGGCATGAAGTAGAAGGTGCTGTTAATCCTTGTGATGAAATAGATATTGATATAAAGCTTAAAAATACATCAAATAAAAAATATGGAAAAATTGAAGGAACAGTAGAAACATATGATGATAGTTGTGTGAATATGACAGATGAAACACGATGGTATGATGTAAATGCTAGTAGTGATATATGGTCAGATTCAAAAAAAGATATAGACTTTACTGTCACAAAAGAATGTCAGATTGGTCATATGATTGAATTTTATGTTACTTTTGAAACAGATTTAGGAGTTTGGACTGATAGCTTTAAAATTCCTGTTGAAAAATATAATATTACTCCAGATTTAACAATCAAATATATAAAACCATATGAGTTAAAGTTTGATGAAGGTAAAAGTATTGAGTTTGAGGTAAATGTAAAAAATGATGGTGATAGAGTAGTAAATAATTCTGTTCAAGTAGAACTAGGAATATCTAATGAACCAAGCTGTACTGCTAGTTTATCTTTGATTGAAAATATAACTGTTCCTGCATTAGGTGATAATAATAGTGAAGAAAAAACTTTTTCTTTGCAAGCAAAAAAAGAGTGGGATGGAAAATATATTATCGCAAAAGTAGTAGCTATAGCTGGGGAAGTTAATCTTGAAAATAATTGTTATATAGGTAATAAAATAACTGTAATAGGCTTAGCTGTAGATACAGATATTAATACGGATCCTGATGATATAGATGTAGATAGTGACAATGACGGCATCAGTGACACAGATGAGATAAACTATGGTTTTGATCCACTAGATCCAAATGATGCAACACAAGACAAAGATAAAGATGGCATCAGCAATAAGGATGAGATTCTTGCAGGAACAGATCCAAATACATCCAATGAATTACCAAAAGAGACGGCAAAGATACCTTTGCTGAAAGGATTTAACTTTGTGTCATTACCTATGAATGGACAAGTTTTTACAAATACCTTTAATGACAGTATTGTAAGAGTAGTTACATTTGATACAGATAAAAATTTGATACAGTGGAAAAAATCTGCTTTGGTAAATAACTTAACAGTACTTGTGCCATATAAAGGTTATTTTGTAGAAACAACTAAAGATACATCTATAACATATGAAGCTGTACCTTTTGGTAATGATGAAAATGAAGAGTCTAATCTTGTAGTAGGTAAGTGGAATATATCTGGTTCAGAAAATATAACAATTGAAGATGTTAAATATGTGCTTGAACATAGTAATGATGTTAATATAGTTTATGTCTATAGAAATGGTGGTTATAAAGCTATAGCCAAAGACCCAAAAATCAATGAAGAGCTAAAAAAAGCTGGTATATTGCTAACTGACGATATAAAAGCTACAGAAGCTGTATTAGCAAGGTAAGGAGAAAGAGATGAATAAAATATTGAGAAGTTTACTTGTGCTGTTTATGATGCTATCACTTACTGCTTGTGGTGGTGGAGGAAGTAGTGAAGAGCCTAAAAATAATAACTATAACCCACAAGAAAAAGAAGACCCTATTGAAACTAAAGATAGTGATAAAGATAAAGAAGAACCAACAAAATCTGCAACTAATGATAATAAGTTCTACAAAGTATCAACTTTATCAAAAACTATCAGAGTAAATGGAAAAGAGTACAATGTTATACCATATGTAAACAATGAAAACATACCAAATACAGAACAAAACACTATAATCGACTTTGCTCTTATGGGTAAATCTTTCTCTATAAAAGTACCAGATGGTTTAAAAGGCAAGAAAATTTATTTTATAATCAAAGATACTAAGGGTGTGATAATGGGGCAAACAAAAGAAATTGAAATTGCTAATAATCTAAAAATAGCAAACATGCCCATTGAAGAGGTTGATGATTTACGACCATCTTTTTTAGAGGAACATGGGTTGCCTACTCCACCTGTGTTTTAGTAATGAACTACCTCGACCCAAAAACTATAATAGCAATATCATACCGGTTGGGAGTGTACTAAAATCTGTGTCAACACCATTTCCTCCACTCTTCAAGCATTGGTATTAACTTATCAGTAACAGCTGTTATAGTACTTTTAGAGAAGCTTACACTATAGATATTCTCTATATGATCTGAAATTTGTGAGTAGCTATTTCCAAGTGAAAAGAGAGATAACATTTTGCCCTCTATCTCATCTGACATGTGTGTCTGATTCTTTTTGACTAATTCAGGCTCGAATGAACCACTTCTATCTCTTGGAGTTTCTAATTCAAAAGTACCACTACTGCTTTTCATAGTTTTAGTAGTCGTACCATTTTTCCTATTTCGATTTAAGTCTTGGGATAAGTGGCTCTCAAGCTCCACTTGAAGAGCTAACTCTATGAGTTGTTTTATAAGACTCCATCTTTTCCTGATATGCCTTTACCATCTTTAAGTGCTTTGGCAAACTCCTCTACATCTATCTCGTACTTTATCGTATTCTCCTGTATCAATTATCTTATCTAATTGACACAGAATTTTGAACACTCCCTACCGGTTGATTCCGGTCCTCGGTACTGACACTTTGAGAAGCTCTTAAGATTAAGCTTCTCAGAGAATTTAAAAAACTCATCTACTCTATATCTACCAAAGCCTTATTCCTCGGCATCTCTTTAAGTGTATCAAAGACAGTATCTACAAGTATTGAGACATCGATAGGCTTGTAAAGATATGTATAAATACCTATATCTTCACTCTTTTTCATAAATCCTATCTCATTATGTGCAGAAATGATAATAATTTCTATATTTGGATCTATTTTTTTCATTTTAGATGCCATGGTAATCCCATCCATCTTTGGCATATTAATATCAGTAATCACTAGACCAATATCATTTTCTTCAAATAATTTTAACCCAGCTTCACCATCAACTCCAACATGGAAGTTTTTAAAAAATTTCTTTAAAATAGCACTCGTTGCATCTCTAACATTTTCATTATCTTCTACGTATAAGACTTCAATTTTTATATCTAATGATACTAACTCTAAAATTTTATTTTTATCCATCGTATTTCCTAATTCTCTTTTCACTTTGGTCGTAAAATAAAGCCCAAAAATATTATGCATGCATATCGACATATATAACAATATCATTATTTTGCAAGATGTGATATAATAAAAGTAAAATATTTTTTAAGGACTTTTATGGATTATTTAGAGATCGAAGGTGACAACACACTAAGTGGAGCAATTAAAATAGATGGCGCAAAAAACGCAGCACTTCCTCTACTTGCATCAACAATTCTTTTTAAAAATGAAGTCACTATAGATAATCTTCCTCGTGTAAATGATGTCTTTACGATGTTAAAATTACTTGAGAACTTAGGTGCGACTACAAGCTTTGAAGAAAACTCTGCAAAAATCAATGCTTCCTCTATTACAAATACTACAGCGATTTATGACATCGTTCGAAAGATGAGAGCTTCCATCTTAGTGCTTGGGCCTCTTCTGGCACGCTTTGGAGAATGTAAAGTTTCACTTCCAGGCGGTTGTGCTATCGGTCAGCGACCTATCGATCTACATTTAAAAGCACTGGAGATGATGGGTGCTGACATTGTTATTGAGCAAGGATATGTCAGAGCAAGTGCACCACAAGGTCTTCAAGGAGCCACTATCGTTTTTGATAAAATTACGGTAACTGGAACTGAAAATATTGTTATGGCTGCAGCTTTAGCACATGGAGAAACAAAAATCATTAATGCAGCAAAAGAACCAGAAGTAGTACAGCTTTGTGAAGTTCTAAATGAAAACGGCATTAAAATAGAAGGAATTGGAAGTGATGAATTAATCATCCAAGGAACAGCAGGTGCACTTATCGATGTGAAACAGATTCGTGTCATTCCTGATCGTATTGAGGCAGGCACTTATCTTTGTGCAGGTGCGATTACAAATAGTAAAATTACACTAGAAAATGTAAACCACACACACCTTTTTGCTATCATCTTAAAACTTCAAGAGATGGGATTTGATTTTGATCTTAAAGAGAACTCTATCACTATAAAACCCGCATCAAAAATAAAAGGTGCTAAAATCACAACCAGTGAGTATCCAGGTTTTCCCACAGATATGCAAGCACAATTTATGGCGTTAGCACTTGTAGCAGATGGAGCAAGTAGTATCGATGAAAAACTATTTGAAAATCGTTTTATGCATGTAAGTGAACTTATAAGAATGGGAGCAAATATCATATTGAGTAATCATACGGCAATGGTTGAAGGGAAGAACCAACTCAATGGTGCAGATGTCATGGCAACAGATCTAAGAGCAAGTAGTGCATTAGTTTTAGCAGCACTTGTAGCAAATGGCACTACAAAAGTGCATCGTATTTATCATCTTGACCGTGGATATGTAGAATTAGAGAAAAAATTACAACAACTCGGAGCAAAAATTAAACGTCTTAAAGAGTAAACCTTAAAGCTTTATAATCTTATCACTAGCCCATGTTGCTAAATCATCATCATGGGTTATAAGAAGAATACCCATATGATCCAAAAACTGCATCAATAATTTCATCACATCTAACTGAACCACATTATCAAGTGCAGAAGTGGGTTCATCTGCCAAAATTAAATCAGCTTTCATCAAAAGTGCTCTCAAAATAGAACAACGCTGCAACTGGCCACCACTAAGCTCATGTGACTTTTTCTCTAAAAGGCTTGCATCTAAATCAAGCTTATCTAAATAAATTTCAATTCCTTCGATATCCGCTACCTCTTTGATTTGTGAGATGATGGAGTACGTAGGATGAAAAGAGCTATAAGGATCTTGGTAAATTTGAGCAATTTTGCTTTTTTCTATAGTTCCTTTTAGAGGGTTTAATACGCCAGTTATGAGTTCAAAAAGTGTACTTTTACCACTTCCACTTGCACCAACAATCGCAACCACTTCACCCTTTTTTAAAGAGAGGGAGAAATCCTTATATAAAAGTGGTCCCTCGTTGTATCCAAAGGTAAGGTTTTGTATCTCTAAAATGTTCAAGCGCGTGTCTGTCCATTTCCATACACTTTGTATTTGTATGTTGTAAGATCATTGATCCCCATAGGGCCTCTTGAGTGAAGCTTGTTGGTACTAATTCCAACCTCTGCACCAAATCCAAATTCACCACCATCTGTAAATTGTGTACTGGCATTGAGATACACACAAGCTGAATCAACACCATTTAAAAACTGCTCTGCAATGGTATAATTTTCAGTAATAATCGCATCTGAATGCCCTGACCCATACTTAGAGACATGTCCAATAGCCTCAGCAACATCATCAACTATTTTAAGAGATAAAATATTCTCCAGATACTCTGTATCAAAATCTTTTTCATCCGCTAAATGAACATCAATAATATCCCTACTCTTTTCACAACCTCTAAGTTCTGTACCATGTGCATCAAACTCTGTTTTTAAAATAGGCAATATACTATCCGCAATATTTTTATGTACTAGTAGTGTCTCCATAGCACCACAAATTCCAACACGTCTACATTTTGCATTGATACTTACTTTTAGTGCTTTGTCAAAATCAGCATCTTCATCTATATAAGTATGACAGAGTCCTTTGTCATGTTTTACCACAGAAACTGTTGCATTTTCACTCACATGACGAATAAGTCCCTCACCCCCTCTAGGAATAATTAAATCAACATATTTATCCTGCTTGATAAGATTGTTTACCCCTTCTCGTGAAGCGTCTGGAAGAAGCGATATCATCTCTTTTGGCAAATCATTGGCAATCAAAACATCTTGTAAAATAGAAGCAATAATTTCATTAGAGTTTTGTGCCTCTTTACCCCCTTTTAACACACACACATTTGAGCTTTTAAAACATAAAGCTGCTGTATCACTAGTCACATTTGGACGACTTTCATAGATAATACCAATCACTCCAATTGGAACTGTGACTTTTTGAATATTTAATCCACTATCTACTTTCCAGCCCTCTAAAATACGGTTTACTGGCTCTTTAAGTCCTGCTATTTGTACAATTGAGTCTGCCATAGCAAAAATTCTTTTTTCATCTAAAAGTAGTCTATCTTGAAGTGCAGAAGATAAGTTATTTTCTTTGGCATAATTCATATCTTTTTGATTCTCTTTTTCAATACGTTCAAAGTTATTTCTTAATGCTTCAGCCATCTGAAGTAAAAGGGAATTTTTCACATTTGGATCTAATGCAGCACAAATTGAACTTGCCTCTTTTGCTTTTTCTAGAAATATTTCCATATAAACTCCCATACATTATTATTTTTAAAAAACTTCTTGCAAAACTACGACTAGAGGTTCAGACCAACTAAAAGATTTTTCCTCCTAGGAGTAGTTTAGTAAGAAGTTTAAATAAATTATATCAAAACTATTGAAAACTTAAGTCAAATCTGATATAATCTCGCATTAAATTTTAGAAGCATACAAGGATTTCATAATGGCACATAAGAAAGGTCAAGGTAGTACCCAGAATAATAGAGACTCACAAGGTCAACGGTTAGGTGTTAAAAAGTTTGGTGGAGAGTTCGTAAGAGCTGGTAACATCATCATTAGACAAAGAGGTACAAAAGTACATGTAGGTAGCAATGTTGGTATCGGTAAAGATCACACAATCTTTGCATTGGTAGACGGACATGTTGAGTTCAAAAAAATTGCTAAACAAAAAAACAAAGTTTCTGTAGTTCCAGTTTCTGCGTAAGTTTTACAATTAAAAAGGGGTTGGCTTCATTTGAGGCTAACCCCTTTTTTTATGTCAAAAATTCTAACTTTCCCTGTTCTAAATCATCAAACCATTTCTTGTATAAGACCTCATATATCTCTTTATAAAGTTCAAGCTTTTTAAAGTTAATTTTTTTCCCATAAGCTCTTAAAAAGTATTTTTCTTCTTGAACATTCAATCCAAACTCTTTACTCACTGTTGCCAAATCAAAATATTTATCACTCACTCCTGCATATTCCCAATCTATAAACTTCACGCGTACGCCAAAGAGTATATTTTTGACATTGAGATCTCCATGAGATAACACCAACTCTTGTTTAAACATCTTTGCTTTACGCCTTACCTCTTTAGAAAATTGAATTGGTTTTTTTCTAAAATGTATACTATGGAGTTTTTTAACCGCTATAGCTAATGTTCTCATCTCTTTTTTAGAGAGCTTTTTTTTATGCACACCCTCAATAAATTCACCAACCATCATCTCTTCGTCAAGATAGAGTGCTCTAGCAGCAATCTTTTTTCTAGCTGCCAAATTTTGAATCTTATACTCTAATACCCTATCTCGATCTGCAAGTTTAAATTTTCGGACATGGTACTTCTTATTTTCATGCTTTAAAAGATAATTTAAATTACAATATCCTTGATTTGGGAGGAGTTGTAACTCCTTTTCACTAAAGTTGAGATAGTTGATTATTTTCCACCCTATATACCTTATCTGCAATTAAATCACAATCATTCTTATCATGGGTTACCATGATGGTATGCAAATACTTCTCTTTGGAGATCTTTTTTACTAACGCTAACATCTGCATATGTGTCTCATAATCCAACCCCGTAAAAGGCTCATCAAGCAATAAAATAGGAGACTTTCGTATCAAAGCCCTAGCCAATGCCACACGCTGTTGTTGACCACCAGAGAGTGAAGAGGCTAATTTTTTTTCAAACTTTTCAAGTCCTACCTCTTTTAAAATATCTTTGACTTTAACTTTCTCCTCATCTGTACTTTTTAAACGCTTACTCATGCCTAAAAGAATATTCTTCTCTACAGTTAAATGTTCAAATAAATTATGATTTTGAAAAAGTATCGTTAAAGGTCGCTGCTCAACAGACAAATGGGTTAAAGAAATACCATCAAAGCCAATAGTACCACTTTGTGCACTGATAAATCCTGCGATCAAATCAAGTAACGTTGATTTGCCACTACCACTTTTTCCAAGAATGGCTACAATCTCTCCAGCATCAACGCTCATAGAAAAGTCATACAGTTCTTCACCATTGTGATACTCATAATGTAAATTATCAATCTCTAACATCATCTCTCCCAAAAAGTCTAGGCAATAGTAAAAATGCTGCCAAAGTAATTACCAATAAAATTAGTGCAACCCCTGAAGCATCATTTGTTCTATAAGATCCCATTAACTGATATAAATACCATGGAAGTGTAGAGAAATCATCACTTCCAAATAGTGCAATAATACCTAAATCTCCCAACGAAAAGCAGAAAGAGAGTGCAAATACATACCCTAGTGTTACTCTTAAATAAGGAAATTCGCAATAAAACCATCTCTGTATTTTACTCAGCCCCAAAGAGAAAACCAACTTGTCATAACGCTTGGCAGTCTTTTGCATCGCAGGTGATAAAACTGAAAGTGCAAAAGGTAAAGACATCAAAATATTTGCAGTGATTAAAGCTAATGTTGACCAAAATACAACGGGAGCTTCATAACGCTGAGAAAGAAGGAAAAAACCCAATCCCATAATAAGAGAAGGAATTGCAAGATAGAGGTTTCCAGAAAATGCAATAATAAGATTTAAAAACTTTGAAATTTTCTTTTCTCCTAAACGAAGACTTGAGGTAAAGTTTCGCCGTGTATCACTTAAAAGTAATGCGATAATTAGAGTCAAAATACTAGAAACTGTTGCTAATATTAGACTTGTCAAAAAAGATTTTATAAAGAGTGAATCAGAAAATATCTTTTTAAAATCCGCACCTATACCATCAATAATTATTGCAATGAGAGGTGTCATAAAAAAGAGTGTAAATAATACAATTAAAACAATTTGAAAATATCTTACAGATTTAGTCTCATCCCATGGAATCAATCTTGAAGAAGTTTTTAAATTGTTTAAATTTGTACGTATGGTAGAGGACAAAAATACAAAAAGTGTAGAGACACTTAACTGAATCAGTGCTAACTTCAAAGCCATAGAAATATCAAAATCTAATTTTACCGCTTCATAAATCGCAACTTCTAAAGTATTAAAAGCGGGACTTCCTCCCAAAACTAACACAATAGCAAAGGAAGTAAAACATAAAAGAAAAATAGTAGAAGCAACACTTAGAAGTGTTCCCTTTATGGCTGGAAATTCTACATATTTAAAACGTTCAAATGTACTAAACTTTAAACTCTTTGCTAACTTATACTTCTCTCTTGGAATAGATTCAAAAGCATGTAGTAGTGCCCTTGAAGCAAAAGAGGCGTTGAGATACACATGTGCTAGAAGTATTCCTCCTAATCCATAAAGATAAGTTCCAAAAGAGTGATCAAACAGATATAAACAGAGTGTATTGACCCAACCACTACGACCATAAATAGCAATCAATCCAAATACCACAACCAATGTCGGAAGTACCAACGATGAAGAGAAAATTGCTACCAATATTTCTCGCCCTTTGAAATGGCTCTGATGTGCCAAACTCCATGCTAACAATGTTCCTACTAAAATAGAGAGTACTGTAGATAAAAAAGCTTGGTAAAGTGTAAATTTTAGCAGTGACCAAATTCTCTCATCTATCTGAATTAAAGAGGTATGTTCTCTTGAAATAAAGAGAATATAAAAAAGCAAAAATGAGAATATAAGCAAAAGTAGTGATACCACTGCTCCTGGTATGATAGAGCTTTTTAAACTTTTAAAATCTCTCATTATCTTTGCAGCGCTTCTAACCACTCATTGATAATCTCTTTTCGTTGCTTTTGTACCTTTACTCCAGACCACAGATAAACACTTTTAGGAACAGATAAAGAGTCATATGCTTTAGGCAACATCTCTGTCTTAATAACAGGGTAAGCCCAGTTTGCAGTAGGAATCATGTTTGCAAATTGTGCACTCAATAAAAATTCCAAAAACTTTTTACCTAAAGCTTGATTTTTAGAAGATTTCAACATTGCTGCTACTTCTATCTGTGCATAATGTCCCTCAGAAAAATCTGCCGTTTTATAATTGGTTTTATTTTCATCAATAATATGGTATGCAGGAGAAGTAGTATAAGAAAGTACCATGTCAGCTTCACCTCTTAAAAACAGACCATACGCTTCTGACCACCCTTTTGTAATTGTTAACACATAAGGAGAAAGCTTTTGCCAATAGTCGATTGTTTGATCTTTATAGATCTCTTTTATCCACAACAACAGTCCTAAACCTGGTGTTGATGAACGAGGATCTTGTATGACTATTTTAAAATCTTTTGGCATCGTAGCTAAAGATTCAAAAGAGTTTGGAGGATTTTTCAATTTTTCACTATCATATACAAATGCAAAATAACTATAATCAAAAGGAACAAAACTTTTATCACTATAATTTATAGGCAGTGACAACATGGAAGTATCAATATTGTGAGGAACAAAAAGTCCCGTTTTATTAGCAATTTGTGCCATGCTCGTATCAAGCCCCAAAAGAATATCAGCTTTAGTACGCTTTCCTTCTAATTGTATCTTTCTTAATGCACCAATTGAACTAGAAGCAGCTACAAAATTCACCGTACAGTTATGCTCTTTTTCAAACAGTGCTTTTATTTTAGGAGCTGGTCCCCAAGAAGCAGCAAAAGCATCATAAGTATATATCGTTAGCGTAGGTTTAGCAAACAAACTTATAGAAAAAAATACAAATATAATAAAAACTTTATGCACAACACACCCCTGTAAAATACCGAATTGAAGCAAAGCCATAAGCACCTGCTTCTTTGACTTGTAAAATCTCTTTTTCACTTATGATTCCACCAAGTGCAATAATAGGAATATTATACCTTAAAACCATTTTTTTCAAATCCTCTATCCCTTTTGGAGTACCTTTATTTGGAGATTCAAAAATAGGTGAATAAGTGATAAAATCAACTTTTTTTCTGATTGCTTCTTCTATCTCTGCTTCAGTATGTGTACTAATGATCACCTTAAGCCCCCTTCTTTTTGCTTCAGGGATAAAAACAAACTGTCTAGAGGTAAGATGCACACCAGTAGCACCTAATTTTTTAGCAATGAGATAATGTTCACTTAAAAAAATATTTTCTATCCCCTCCTCTTTTGCTTGCACTATAAACTCTGTTGCTTTAGCTTCAAAAGCATCACTTTTTTTATCCCGAAAACAGACAAAATCTACCCCCTTAAAACTCTTATAGTGATAGTTTGGATCTGTGATAAGATACTTAATCAAACTGATGCCAAAATGGTGTTCCCACCGTTGGAGTTGAAGGCGATGCAAACTCTCTTTTTTGCATTATCCCTGATTGATACCCCAAATAACCCGCTTCAACTGCGTGTCTAAATGCTTCTGCCATTTTTATAGGATCCTCCGCTAATGCAATAGCTGAATTTAAAAGCACTCCATCATATCCAAGCTCCATAGCCTGTACCGCATCAGAAGGTTTACCAATTCCTGCATCAACAATTAATGAAATTTTTGGAAATTTCTCCCTTATAGCTTTTAAACTAATAGGATTCATCAATCCTTGTCCAGAACCAATTGGGGAACCCCATGGCATAAGGATTTTACACCCTACATCTACAAGTTTTGTTGCTACAACTAAATCATCTGTAGTATAAGGAAACACTTCAAACCCCTCTTTAATTAACACTTGGGCTGCTTTTAAAGTCTCATAAGGATCTGGTTGTAAATTATATTGATCACCGATAACTTCAAGTTTGATCCAATTTGTATTAAAGACTTCTCGTGCCATTTGAGCTGTAGTAATCGCTTCTTTGGCTGAATGACATCCTGCTGTATTTGGTAAAACCTCTAAGTTTAAAGCTTTGATAATATTCCAAAAGTTTTGACCCGCTTTGTCTCCAGCATTTTGCCGACGCAGTGAAACGGTCACAATTTTTGCTCCAGAAACTTTGATTGACTCTTCCATATTTGCAGGAGAAGGATAGAGTGCTGAACCTATTAAAAGCCTACTATCTAACTTTTTTCCACCGATTTCAAACATATTATCCTCCTACCATAGGGGCTAAAATATCAACGGTATCTTTGGCTTTTATCTTAGTTGTTTCATACAATTTTAAAGGTACAAAAGTTCCGTTCACTGCAACAGCAAAACTCTTATCTTCATATCCAAACTGATCTATCATCTCTTGGATATTGATCTCTTTTTGAAGACTCTTCTTTTCACCATTTACACTTATCTCTATCATTTGTAAATCCCTTGATTTAAAGCATCTTCTACTACAGCAGGGGCTAAAAGGTATCCATGTCGATAAAGTCCATTGATCCTAGTAAGTTTATCTTCATGTACGATTTGAGGTAAATTATCTTTAAGTGTTGGTCTACAATTTGTTGCCGTTTTTATAATTCTTGCTTCTGCAAATCCACTATGCATGCTATACACAGCAGATAAAAGCTCAAGTGAAGAACGAACAGACATTGGAGATTTATCTTCGCTTTCTATCTCTGTTGCTCCGATAATATATCTATCATTGGGTCTTGGAACAATATAAATTTTATAGCGAGGATGTAACATTCTTGTAGGTCTTGTGATCTTTACTTCAGGTGCTTCTAGCCAAAAAACTTCCCCTCTAACTCCTCGTAAATCTTGTATATCCTCTTGTGCTCCTAACCCACGACTATCATAAACCCAATCAAACTCTTTTAATAATTCTTCTACTTTCTCTACTTTTGTCTCTTGATGCCAAATGACATCTGGATGATTTAAGAGATAATCACTACTTGCTTGCATAAATCTCTGAGCATCCACTTGTCCTTCATGTGGAATATAAAAAGCTCTATTATGCTGTTCTAAATCTGGCTCCAATGCCATAATTTCATCTCTATTTAAAGTCTGAATACTTGATGCTTCATCCACTTTGGATTTTAAAGTTTGAATAAAATGATCTAGCTCACTTACATCTTGTGGATGTGCTGTAATGATACTTCCCTCTAACTGATATGCATCAGATATGCCCACTTGATCTAAAAGAGAGGGCCATAAATTTATCGATCGTTTACCTCTAGCAAAAATTGAGGATTCTGCTGTCTCTAACTCCGCAAAAAGTGCCAACATGCCAGCAGCAGTAAAACCAGCTGAAGCATCTCCATAGGCACTATCTTCATCAAATAGTGTTAGCGTATGACCTTTTTCTAAAAGATTCAGTGCTAAAACTCTTCCTACCAGCCCTACTCCTGCTATCGCAATATTCATCTATTTTCCTTTTAAAATTTTAACAATTTCTTCTGGCTTATCACTACTTAAAACAGCTGAACATACTGCTAGAGTATCTGCACCAGCATCATAAACATTTTGAAAATTATCACAATCAACTCCACCAATTGCAACGATATCACAATTTGCAATATTTGATATCTTTCTTAGCGCTTGTAATCCAATAACATTCGCATTTTTTTTAGTTTGTGTTTCATACATTGCTCCAAGACCAATATAATCTACACCCAGCTCAAAAGCTTTTTGTGCTTCATTTTCATTACCTACTGTTAAACCTATAATTTTATTAGGAAACTGCTCTTTACAAAAAGTATAAGATAAATCATCCTGCCCAATATGCAACCCATCCGCATCTACTAATTTGGCTACATTTAAATTATCATTGATGATAAACTTTATACCTCGTTCACCACAAGCTTTTTTATACAGTAGCGCTTGCTTTGTAAATAATTCATCACTTACATTTTTGAGGCGTAACTGAAACATAGATACATCCGAAGTTAACGCTTTAGTGGTATGTTCAAAACTATATTTTTCATCCCCAATAAGATAGATCTTAGACATCACCACCTCTTAACATAAAAAAGTGATTTAACGGACTGTGGCCTAGCCCAATTGTATAATTATTGAAAATCGCATTTTGAACATAATCTATACCTTTTTTACAAGCCTGCTCTAAATCCTCTCCAAGAGCAAGATTTGATGCTATTGCAGAGGCTAAGGTACAACCTGTTCCATGTGTATTTTTAGTATCTATTTTAGGATGTCTATATTCAAAAAATCTTCCATCACAATATAAAACATCTACCAATTCATCACCCTCTAAATGACCACCTTTTAAAAGTACATTTTTAACATCCAATTTAAGGCATGCTTCTTTCATCTCTTCAATAGTTTCAATTTTTAACCCCGTTAAAACTTCTGCTTCTGGGATATTTGGTGTGACTAAATATGCCTCTTTGAGAAGTGTATCTTTTAAAAGTGTTACTGCATCATTTTGTAAAAGTGAAGTGCTATCTTTAGCACACATCACAGGATCTAATACATAAGGAATTTTAGACTTTTTTAAAAGCATATCTACCATCATAACCATCTCATCAGAATTTAACATTCCAATCTTTGCATACTGTACATGCAAATCACGTACTACAGTTTCAAATTGTCGCTCTATAACCTCAATAGGTAAATCATAAATATCACTAATACCTTGTGTATTTTGTGAGGTAATACTCGTAATCACGGAGGCTCCATAGCAGCTATGTGCTGCTATGGTTTTTAAATCTGCCTGTACGCCTGCTCCTGCCGAGGAATCACTTCCTGCTATACTCATCACAATCATAATAAACTACTTTTTAATTTCTACATATACTTCACTACCCATCTCTTTAAAGACATCAGACATCTCATCCATACCTTGTTGTTTGGCATCTTCCAAACTTAACTCTTCATCTTGTGCATAATCTCGAACTTCTTGTGAAATTTTCATAGAACAAAATTTTGGTCCACACATAGAACAAAAATGTGCCACCTTAGCTGACTCCATTGGAAGCTCATCATCATGATATTTGCGTGCACGCTCAGGATCAAGACCAATATTAAACTGATCTACCCAACGAAATTCAAAACGTGCTAAACTCATAGCATCATCTCTAGCCCTAGCACCGGGATGTCCTTTTGCCACATCAGCAGCATGTGCAGCTAATTTATAAGTGATTAACCCCTCTTTGACATCATCTCGATTTGGCAGTCCTAAATGCTCCTTTGGTGTCACATAACAGAGCATCGCACAACCATACCAACCAATCATAGCCGCTCCAATTCCTGAAGTAATATGATCATACCCTGGAGCAATATCTGTAATCAATGGTCCAAGTGTATAAAAAGGGGCTTCATCACACCACTCTAACTGCTTGTCCATGTTCTCTTTAATCATATGCATCGGAACATGTCCTGGTCCTTCGATAAGAGTTTGAACATCATGTTTCCAAGCAATTTTTGTAAGATTCCCAAGCTCTTTTAACTCTGCAAACTGCGCTTCATCATTTGCATCTGCAATCGATCCTGGACGCAGACCATCTCCCAATGAGAAAGTGATATCATAAGCTTTCATAATTTCACAAATCTCTTCAAAATGGGTATTTAAAAAATTCTCTTGATGATGTGCAATCATCCATTTTGCCATGATAGCACCACCACGACTGACAATTCCTGTTACCCTTTTTGCTGTCATTGGCACATGGTGTAAAAGTAGTCCTGCATGAATTGTAAAATAATCCACACCCTGCTCTGCTTGCTCAATTAGCGTATCTCTAAACACTTCCCATGTCAAATCTTCAGCAATACCATTAACTTTTTCTAATGCTTGATAGATAGGCACTGTTCCAATAGGCACAGGAGAGTTTCTCAAAATCCAATCTCTGGTAGTATGGATATTTTTACCCGTTGAGAGATCCATAACAGTATCGCCACCCCATCTTGTTGACCATACCATCTTCTCAACTTCTTGGGCGATAGATGAACTTGTGGCAGAATTTCCAATATTGGCATTTACTTTTACTAAAAAATTTCTTCCAATAATCATCGGTTCTACTTCGGGATGGTTGATATTACATGGAATTACCGCTCTTCCTTCAGCAACCTCTTTTCTAACAAACTCTGGGGTAATCTCTTTCGGTAAATTTGCACCATAGTTATTACCTGCCAATCTTTTTTCTCGATCTACATCACTTAGGTATCTTTCACTCATCGCACGATCTTGGTTTTCACGAATTGCGATAAATTCCATCTCAGGAGTAATAATCCCTTTTCTTGCGTAGTGAAGCTGTGAAACATTTTCACCTTTTTTAGCTCTTAATGGTGTTCTAACTAACCCTTCTGATCCAGCAGTAGCATGTTCTAACTGTTCATCAGAGTTATAGCCATTATCTTTAGGTGCTAAAATCCGTCCCTCATACGTTTCAACTGCTCTTGTTGCAATCCACTCTTTTCTAATTTGGCTAATACCACATGAGACATCTATCTCAACATTGGGATCTGTATAAACACCTGAAGTATCATAGACTCTCAATCTATCTTCATTTGCTAATAAAATCTCACGCATCGGTACTTTGATATCAGGATAAATAGTTCCCGAAATATACACTTTAGTAGAAGCAGGAAGTGGATCTCTGGTGATAATATCTTTCGAATTCTTTAAAATATTTGTTTTTATAGTCATCATTTATCCTTAGTAATCGTAAGAGACTGTCAACCCAAATGTTCTAGGCGTGCCATATTGTTTAAAAACTTCTGATTCATAAAATTTACTTGGATTATTTCCAAAATTAAACCCACGTACGTAATAATCTTTATCGCTTAAGTTTCTTCCCCATAAAGAAGCTGTCCAACTTCCTGTGGTGTACACCAGCGATGAATTTATAAGGTTATAAGAGTCTGCTTTTGCATCATGTCTATTTGAAAAGAAGTAACTTCCACGCCCTTCAACATCCGCTTTAAAAATCCAAGCATCACCAATAATATAGTCAAATCCTATATCATACTGATACTCTGGAGATTGTGCCGGTGCTCTACCTTCAGCGTCATAAGCATCAGGGTTTGGATCTGCATATTCATCAAATTCTGCTTTTAAAAGTCCAATATTTGAGAAAAGATGTAAATTGTCAGTTGGATAATAATCAAGTTCAGACTCTATTCCATAATAGTGTGTTTTCGCTGCATTTGCTAAATAGTCTGTAAACTTTACACTACCATCATCTCTTGGCTGCGCAATAGAGCTTTTTACCTGTTGGTCTCTTCTTTGTCCATAAAAAAAGTTTAAACGACTTAAAAGTTTATTATCAACATGTGAAGAATTTAAACCAATATCTAAATTCCACAGTGTTTCAGTTTCATAATCTTTTGCAGAAGCAGAAAGTGAATTATCAGCATTGACACCACCTGGTTTATAACCTCTTGAGAGCGTTGTATAAAAAAGGCTATTATCATTTTGTCTATACTCTAAACCTATTTTACCACCGACTAAAACTTCATCTGTATCGATATATACACTATCTGAATCTCTATACTCAGCATCCCATTTTTCAACTCTCAAACCAGAAATAAGTTTGAATTTATCAGCGATATCACTGTCTAATTGTCCATAAATTGCTAAATTTTGTGTCTCATAACTACTCGTATAAGGAGTCTCAAGATAGGTATAATTTCTTT
>JADGDK010000200.1 GCA_016744895.1 Campylobacterales bacterium
AAGTATTATTAACTATAGTTCAGGTGGACTTGGGAGACTCTCTTCATTCACAGCATCAGTACTTTTAATTTTATTTGTTGTGAGTCTCAGTGGACTTATTGGAATCATACCTGTTGCAGTTTTAGTGGGTATTATGTTTATGGTAAGTATAGGGACTTTTGAGTTCTCAAGTATCAGTCGAATCAAATATATGCCAAGAGCAGATGCTTTTGTTTTAGTTTTAGTCACAATCATTACTGTATTTTTTGATCTTGCAGTTGCTGTAATTGCGGGAATCATTGTTTCAGCGTTAGTTTTTGCATGGCAACATGCTAAAATCCACTCACATTCACACATTGAAGATGATGGGACTAAAGTATATGATATGGATGGACCTCTATTTTTTGGCTCTGTTACTTCATTTTCTGAGCAGTTTGAGGTACAAAATGATCCTGATAAAATTGTTTTAGATTTTAAAAATGCAAGAGTTATGGATATATCAGGAGTTGAAGCTATTGATACCATTACAAAAAAATATAAAGAGAGCGGTAAAACACTTTCTATTAGACATCTCAGTCGTGACTGTAGAGGATTACTTAAAGAAGCTGGTCCATTTTGCACCTACGCAGAAGATGATCCAACTTATAAAATAGCAGCAAATGCAAAGGGATAATATGACAAGTATAGATGATACAAAAATAGAAATGAGAAAATATGAGAAAATTAGAAATGATTTTTACGACTTCTTAGATACGAACATTGCAAAAAGTGAAAATGGTCAATTTGATTTTTCAAATTCTCAAAACTTAGATGCCCAAGAAGTTTATGCTCACTTTTTCAAACTTGACTATCAAGCAAGAAAACTGAGAGGTCTTTTAATTGAAGCGAAAGATATCAAAGTAGGATAGTGTCTTTTATAGAGATAAGTAAGCAAAACTATTTTCATAATCTATCTGTTTTAAGTGATAAATTAGGGACAAAAGAACGTCTGGCAGTTGTCTTAAAAGATAATGCCTACGGTCATGGACTTCAAATCATGGCCAAGCTCAGTTCTGAATATGGAATCAAAAGAGTTATCGTACGTACATCGGATGAAGCAAAACAGATTGAATCTTATTTTGATTCCATTATCATACTAGCCCCTACTGCATATGAAGAAAATCATCCAAAATTTCAATTTGTCATTAATGATTTATCTCAAATTGAGCAACTTCCAACTGCTGCAAAGGTACATCTAAAAATAGATACAGGGATGCATAGAAATGGTATTACTGTTGATGAGATAGAAACGGCTTATAAACGCATAGTAAAGAATCAACTGGTGATAGAGGCTGTCATGACACATTATCGTTCAGCTGATGAGCTCTCAAGTGAACTATTTTGGCAACAACAAATATGGGAAAAAGTAAAACAACAAATTTTACACCTTACAATTCAATATAATATCAAAAAACCACTCTTTCACAGTGCAAACTCAGCAACACTCTTAAGAGTTACAGAGTATAAAGATGATTTTGCACGCTGTGGTATTGCCACTTTTGGATACCATCAAATGCCCTTATCTTATAAAATACCTACACTAAAACCTGTTTTATCACTATGGGCAGAAAAGATCTCTACACGTACATTAAAAACTGGTCAAAGAGTTGGATATGGTGGGATGTTTACGGCACAAAAAGATATGCAAGTTTCAACTTATGATATTGGTTATGGTGATGGATTTTTCAGATATAAGAATCAAGATAAATTTTTAGGAAAACTTTCTATGGACTCATGTTCGATAGAAGGGGATGCTCAAAAAATATCTATTCTTAAAGATGCACAAGAGATCGCAAATCATTTTGATACGATCTCTTATGATATATTAACGAAGTTATCCCCAAATCTGAAAAGAGTTATAGTTGATTAGGAATTTCAGCTCTAGGGGTTGTTTCACCTCTATATGCTGCAATACCATCAGTTAAATGCACTACGTTGGTTAAACCCATATTCTCTAATGATGACATAATATAACCTGTTCTATTACCCGTACGACAATACAGAACAACTGGCTCTTTTTTCATCTCTTCAAAACTAGCAATAAATCTATTCACCATAGATGTAGGATACAGTAAATCTGTTCCTACAATACTACTGTGTGTATATTCATATACTTCACGTATATCAATAAGCTTAAAATCTATTTTATTCTCTTCTCTAGCTTTTAATAATATCTCCAATACTGCTGAACTCATCTGCTTATTTTGTAACATCTGAGTTAACTCTTCTTTCGAATAATCCATATATTTTCCCCTATATATTTTAAAGCGCATATATTAGCACAGATATAGTACAATTACAAAATGTATTATTATAAGTATGAAGAATTTGTTGATGATATAGAATTTCTCTATCAATGTACCAAAAGTTATAATCCTGATATTATTTTAGCTGTAGCTCGTGGTGGTGTTACTATTGGTCATTTTTTAGCTGAAAAATTTAGGATTAGGACATTATATACGTTAAACTCTATTCATTATGATGATACAAAAAAACTTGATCATGTTAAAGTATTTAATATTCCTCATTTACCCCAAAATAGGAGAGTACTTGTAGTTGATGATATCGTAGATAGTGGCGAAAGCTTACATGAAATTATGGAACAACTTCAAAAGTTATATCCAAAAACTATATTTAAAACAGGTGTGATTTTTTATAAAAAAAAGGCTATATTTACGGCTGATTTTAATGTAAAAGAAGCACATGACTGGATTGAGTTTTTTTGGACAAAGCCTTAAAAAACTAAGAATATTTATTAAATTTTTTAATTTTTTTAGGAATATGTTTTTCTTTTGAATCTGCTAAAGCTTGGGC
>JADGDK010000201.1 GCA_016744895.1 Campylobacterales bacterium
TTTGTAAATTTTCTTGTCAAAATAGAATAGGGCAGTATGTATGATGGAATTACTTCAGCATTTTGTAAAACATGTGCTCTTAAAAGTCTATAATTTAAAAATTTGTCTCGTACAATTTTATAACGCTTTCCCTCTTCTTCTAACTCTATTCTTCTTTTATAAAGTTCAATTCGCTCTTCTATAGATTCAGGTTGAATCTGTTTAGAGATAGGAGAAAAAAGTTCATCTGCAAGTCTCTTTTGTTGATCCCTCTGTTTAGTTAGTGCATATATACATCCACAATAGTCTTGGTGATAAAGCATATCTTCTTTGGCAAGTGCAAACTGTTCATTCGTACCACCATCTTTTCGAAAATCAGGAGCTATAAATGATACACCATAATTTTTTTCGATAGCATCCCCCACAATCCTTAACTGTTCTATTGATTTTTTAGGGCTTGTCAACAGTGTGGTTGTGATACTTTTCATTCCAAGCTTTGATGCTTCTTTGGCAGTAGTCTCTAAACGATTATCAAAGCAGATATCACATCTTGCACCTTTTTCAGGTTCATCTTCAAAACCTCTAACTGCATCAATCCAACCTTCGTAATCATATTTACCTTCGATAAGATCAATTCCTAACATCTTACAACTTCTTTGAACATCTAAAAGACGAAGTTGATACTCACTATAAGGGTGAATATTTGGATCATAAAAAAAACCTGTTAATTTCTCATCAGGACACATTTTCTGAAGTTTTTGCAAAAAAAAGTGACTATCAACTGCACAGCAGATGTGAACTAACATGGTTTCTTCCTATTGATACAAATTAAGCACTAATCAGTCGTGAAAAACTTTTTTTTAAACTTCTCACTACCCCATACTCCATTTTTGCTTGTTGTCGAATGTAGTTTTTTACTACAAATAGACTCCATAAACGAAATTCTGTAGCTTCTTTTGGATTGAGTCTATATCCTATTGCCATAATGACATCAAGATTATAAAAGTTTCCAACGATCTGTTTTCCATGATCTGAAATGATCTCTATATGCTCATTTGAGTCAAGTATATCAAAAGCATCATTTTCAACAACTTTTTTTAAAGCAGTATACACTTTCATCGCATCACTGTTAAAAAGATGACTCATATTCTCAAGTGTCATCCAAAATGTATCTCTATGGTAATAAACATTTAACGATTTTGATCCAGTTTGTGGTTGATAATTTATAGTTTGTGTGTTCATGTTATCCCCTTTATCTAGTTTTTATAATTTTATAGAAAAATTTCATTTTCTTAAAAAAATATTTCATTTTGAAATACTTTTTTAAGCAGCTACTTTTTTGACTATTTTAGAATAAACAAATCCTATCTTTTGATTTACAAACATGATTTCATCTTCCATTTTGGTAAAATACTCACTTACGTGATATGGTGTGATAGTAACGCCATATTCACCAAAAACTTTGATTATCTCTCTTTGTGAGGGATGTTTTAGATATCTATTCATGCCTACTTTTATAAAATCATTTCTATCTTCTGATAACGCTGATGCTACTTTTTTTATCTTCTCAAAAAGGTTATTACTTAACTCCTTTTGAGGAAATTCAAATAAAGTACTATTTTCATAGCTTGTTTTTTCAACACTCTTTTTAAACATATCACTATCATAACTTTTCATTCGTGACATTTTTCTAGTGTTTTCTTGAACTTTTGGTGTGCCATTTACATTTGGATTTGACTTAACTATCATAAATAGTAAAAAAGCTAAAAGACCATCAATAACTTCTCCGCCAATAGCGACAATAAGCCCTATATCTTTGTATAAATTGATCCTGTTTTTATTGCTATTTGACTCATTTTTATAGTATTTGATAAGATCTTCAGTAGCCTTATCAGCTTCATTCATTTGACTTTGTTTTGTACTATTTGCTCTATCAATTCTATTATTTAACTGTGTTTGCAAGTTTGAAATTTTTTGATCAAGATTTGAAATTTTTCTTCCCCATATCCCCTCTATCTTGGAGATCTTCCTAGCAGTTTCTAATCTTTTACTCGCAATATAGGTGCGATATTTACTAGGATCTCTTCCTGATATATAACTATTTAATGCTTGCTCTACAAATCTTATCTCTCTTAATTTTGCATGTTCATAATTTCCTCTAGTTTTAAAAAGTGCTTGAAATGCGCTATTTTGGTTAACAGTATTGATATTTTCTGAAGCAAGCGTTGCATGGCCTTGCATCTTTTTCTCTTTTAATTTAAATATCACACTCTCTTGCAACTGCGTATCCATATATCTAAGTGAAAAATCTGCAATTTTTTGAACCCCTTTTGCATTGACTATGATAAGTACCAAGATGATTGTTAACGCCGCTCCAGCTTGCCATGTTCTATTACTTCCTGATGAAAAAATTGCCCCTTTTATAGTAGCAATTTTTGCCTCTTCACCATAAAAAGCAATGTATAAACCTACAATCAATGAAGACAACAGCGCAATATAATATGTATCCAACCCCATAATAGGAGCAAAACTAAATCCCCTTATAAATTCTGCAACAATAAATGAAATTGCTACAGTAGTAATAGTGATAAAAAGATATCCTACAAAATTTCGAAATCTATTAAACAGATAAATACTCATATCACCAACAACATTTACAGATTGATTCATCTCATTTACAAATTTATCCATTTTTTTATATTTTGTACTATTCAAAGCATCCTCCTGTTATTTAATTTTATTTCAAAACAGAATATATATTATAATTTATTAAATTATATTTAAATTATTTATTTAAATATA
>JADGDK010000202.1 GCA_016744895.1 Campylobacterales bacterium
ACAAAAAAGAGGAAGTTTTAGGAAAAAATCCCAATATCTTAAAATCTGGACTTATGCCTGAAGAGCACTACAAAAAGCTCAATACAACATTAAAAAATCATCAAAAATGGGAAGGTGAATTTATCAATAAACGAAAAGATGGTGTATTGGTTTATGAAAAAGCTTCTATTAATCCTATTATTATTGATAATGAATTAACCCACTATATTGCAATAAAACTGAATATTACTGAATATATAGAACAAGAGAAAAAAGTTGAATTTTTAGCACTACATGATCCATTAACCTCTTTACCAAATCGTCTACATTTTGAACAATATTTTAATAAACAGATACTTGAAAAAAGTGAAAAAGCAACACTTTTTTATATCGATCTTGACAGATTTAAAACTATCAATGATAGCTTAGGACACCATGTGGGGGATGCACTTTTAAAAGTATTTGCAAAAAGATTAAAGCATGCACTTAATAAAGATGATTTTCTTGCACGTATCGGTGGTGATGAATTTGTTGTAGTCTTAAAAATTAAGAATAGTGAAGAAGCAGATACCATTGCAAGAAGAATTCTAAAACTGCTACATACACCAATAAAAGTTCTTGGACATAACTTAAGTATCACAACAAGTATTGGGCTATCATTCTATCCTAGTGATGGAAATAAACTAGAAACACTTCTAAAACATGCAGATACGGCAATGTATCGGGCTAAAAGCAGTGGAAGAAATAATTTTCAACTCTTTACACAAGAGCTTTCAGATGAGATAAATGCACGGCTAGAAATCGAGCAAGCACTACGTAAAACAACAATAGACAATGGTTTTTATCTTGTATATCAGCCCAAGTATAGTCTTAAAACAAATAAAATTACCGGTTTTGAAGCACTTATTCGATGGGAACATGAAAAATTAGGATTTGTTGGACCTGATAAATTCATACCTATAGCTGAAGATATCGGTATCATTCATGAAATTGGACTTTTTGTATTTGAAAGAGCATGTAAAGATTTTAAAACATTTAAGCAAATTGATCCAACACTTGAAAGTATTGCAATCAATATATCAACAGTACAATTTGCAGAACATAACTTTATAGAAAAAATTAATGCACTATGTAATATTGTTGGTATCTCCCCTGCTTCCATTGAACTAGAGATCACCGAAAGTTGTATTATGGATAATATTGAGAAAAATATTGATATGCTTCACCAATTGAGAGCATATGGATACAAGATTGCGATTGATGATTTTGGTACAGGCTACTCCTCTTTTGGTTATCTTAAGAAACTACCAATCAATACTATTAAGATAGATAAATCTTTTGTTGATGATATTACATTGAAAAAACCTGATAGAGATATTGTTAATGCTATTATTAACCTCGCACACAATCTTGGCTTTCAAACGGTAGCTGAGGGAATTGAATATAAAGCACAAGAACAACTTCTTCTATCCAATAACTGTACTCTAGGACAAGGATACTACTTCTGTAGACCACAAAAAGTTGAAGAAATTCAAGAATTTATCAAAAGTAAAAAAGAAGAGTCAAGATTATTAGAAGTTTAGATAGAGCCTAAAATTCATATCCTAACACCGTTTCAGTCTCTTCTCTATTGAGAAGTCGTATCAAATTTGTCCCCCCACTTTTACCACTGATATCACCCATAGTCACTACAAAACGTTTGTCTATATCAATACGATTTTCATCAAGTAACTTTTTAACAAAATCATATAAAAGTTTACTAGGATTATTGGTATCATCCATGACAAAAAGAGGATGCACTCCCCAAACTAAATTTAGACGACGATGCGTTCTCATAGAGTGTGAAATAGCATAGATATTTTCTGATGGACGATACCTAGAGAGTGCTTTTGCACTGTAGCCTGAACTTGTAAAAGCGACCAATGCTTCTTTATTCAAATTTGAAGCCAATTGAACTGCTGCTTTGGCTACTGCATCAGAACTACTTTCAACTTCAAAATCTTTATGATATGGATAATCCAATTCAACATCTTTGATACTATCGTGCAGTACTTCTACGGCTTGAATTGGAAATTTCCCTACTGTAGTTTCATCACTCAACATCACAGCATCGGTACCATCATAAACAGCATTAGCGATATCACTTACCTCTGCACGTGTAGGAAAAGGATTTTCTTTCATCGATGAGAGCATCTGTGTCGCAGTAATAGAGGGTTTATTGGCCGCATTTGCCGTTGCAATGATATGTTTTTGAATGCGTGGCAATTTTGTTAAACCAAACTCTGCACCCAAATCTCCACGGGCAACCATCACTCCATGACTCACATCGAGAATTTCATCTAAATTTTCAATGGCAGAACCTGTTTCAATTTTTGCAATCACCGTAGGAAAAAAATCTAAACCTTTCATAATCTCTTTAGCTTTTAAAATGTCTTCTCTATTTTGTACAAAAGAGAGTGCTACAATATCTATATCAGAGGAAGCTCCAAATGCTAAATCTTTTTCATCTTTAGCAGTAATAGCAGAGATAGAAAGTTTTGTTTTAGGAAAATTCACCCCTTTATGAGAGCTTAATTCTCCATCAGTCAACATTTTTAAATAGAGTCTATCCTGATCTTTATCAACCACAACAGTACGAATTGTACCATCACTAAAAAATACCTCTTCACCAATATTTACCATATCAATAATTAAGGGGTAAGAGATATCTAAAACTTTTGGATCTATAGTATCAGGCTCTTTTGCCAGGCTAATAGTATCACCTTTTGTAAGTTCTAATA
>JADGDK010000203.1 GCA_016744895.1 Campylobacterales bacterium
TCCTAATCCAGTAATTGAAATAAAAAGGGAGTTTCTTGTAAATCAAAAAACGGTTGAATTGGACATTGTAAATAAACTGATTTCTGATTTCAAAACTCAAAATGTAATAGGATTTATTCCTGCCAAAAAAAGGTGTAAAAGAAAAAAGTTTTTTGTGTTTACTGCACATTACGATCATTTAGGAATGATGGGCGAAACTGCTACTTTTAATGGTGCAAACGACAATGCAATTGAGATAAACTTAACAGGTAATGGCAATATCAAAGATCAAAATTTTGAAAATCAAGCTATAGCACCAAAGTTTATAATACTTACAAAAAGCGTTATTAAGAAACAAGCTAGTATCGGTAATTTTGTACCTTATCATATCACAATTGAAAATGTAAATGAGAGCTATAATTATACAACTCTTAAAATCAGAGACCTTTTGCCTGCGGGATTTAAATATGAAAAAGGAAGTGCCCAACTCATAAGGAGTACTAGTAAAGAGACTATTCATGCTACAGGGTCAACCACAATTGAATTTGGAAGTTTTAACTTAAGTGCTAAAGAGAAAGTAACACTTTCGTATCTCTTAAAAGTTGGTATAAGTGTTGTAAAAGGTGATCATGTTAACACTGCTATAGCAAATCAACATGGAGAAGATGTCAGTAATAGCGCTACTGCTACTGTAACAATTATCTCCGATCCGTTTATTGACAATGCAGTAGTTATTGGCAAAGTTTTTGATGATCAAAATGGTGATGGAATACAAGATATAAATGAAAAAGGTATACCAGGAGTAAGACTCGCTACCGTCACGGGTATGCTTATTGAAACAGATGGATATGGTAAATACCACGTTGCAGATGTTCAAAGTGGTGGATTTGGAGGACGAGGGTCAAACTTTATAGTAAAAGTAGATCAAACTACATTACCTGAAGGTGCACACTTTACAACAGAAAACCCTCGTGTTTATAGAGTAACATCTGGACAATTAAATGTCATAGACTTTGGAGTTAAATTACCAGAGATAGAGAAATTATCAACAGAAAAAACAATTACAAAAATAACTATGAAAGAAGAATATGTTGAAGAGAAAAAACATATTTCTATCGGTTCTATCTATTTTGATTCTGACCAAGATTGTATCAGACCAGATCAAGTAAAAACATTACAGAAGATCGTAGAGCAAATCAAATTGTATAAAAATGGCTCCATTATGATTGAGGGTAATACTGATGCAAGAGCACCAATGTGGTATAACAAAAAGCTAGCTTATAAAAGAGCAAAAAGTGTCTATAACGAATTAAAACAACAGCTCGGTAATGAAATGATTAATCAAGTGGATGTGATTTATGACAACTGTGAAAACGAGGTTAAATTTGATCCAAAATATGACTGGTGGGGAAAACCAAATGCACCAAAAACAAAAAAAGAGTGTACCAAATTTGGCAAGAGAGAGGATTGTAACACCGTGTATAACAATTCAAAAGGAGGTATATTATGAAACATACACAAAAAATGATATTCCTCTCAACATTTCTTAGTTCTTTACTTTATGGTAATGGTAATTATAGTGCGACCATTTATAACAATGCAGAGTGTGCACCAATTTCTGCTAATGACAAACCAAGTGTAGGGATGCAAGACAATCGTCGTGTAGATGTCAATATTGAGACCACTGTTATCAACAAGGTAAAAGTTCCGGAAAAAACTGTAATCAAAACAAAAGCCTATCTTGATGAAGGAGGCGTTGTCTGGACGACCAGTGATCCACTTATAAATGAATCACATCTTGAAATCAAAGCAGATATACTCTATCTTGAAAGTCCAGATTCACTAAAATTTTATACCTATAATAACTATAGTGATTATATCTCTAGGTATGAGTTACTTATCTTTTCTAAAAATGATCAAAATCATCTTATACCTTTAAAACTCATAGAAGGAAAAAATCTACCTACAGAAATTATTTGGAAGGTACATAAAGAGAAACAAATTACAATTAATTCTCAAAAAAATCTATTTTATGCTTTAAGAGTATATGATAAAGATGGACATTATGATGAAACTACAACAAAACAACTCTTCATCAAAGAAAGTAAAAAGAAAAATGCTTATCAAGATATAGAGGGTGAAATTTTTGGTAAAAATGCCATTAAAACAAGAACCATTCCAATTTCAGGTTCTCGTGTACGTGTTTACGGTGAAGGAATTTCACCAAATAGTATATTAAAAATTGATGAACAAGAGATCCGTGTTGGTAAAAATGGTAAATTTGTCTATGAAAAGATAAAGAATGCTGGAAAATATGATATCCCTATCTCTATCATGACAGGTATAGGAACTGTTTATGAAAAAGAGCTCTCCATAGATGTAAAAGAGAACCATATATTTTTAGTTGGGCTTGCTGATTTTACTGCTGGAGCCTATGATGTTACAGGTAATATTAAACCATTAGAAGCAGATGAACACTATAATGAAGATATTTTTGTTGATGGGCGTTTAGCATTTTATTTGAAAGGGAAAATAAAAGGTAAGTATCTCATTACTGCGCAAATGGACACACAAGAAGCAGATATCAAAGATATGTTTAAAAATATTCATAAAAAAATATTGGTTATTAATAAAGACGCAATTTATACTAAAATGGTTGTCTGCGTATTAATAGACGATGTAGAAATGATTCTGTTACTCAGATTCGTTATCTTTTAATC
>JADGDK010000204.1 GCA_016744895.1 Campylobacterales bacterium
TCGGTATAAGAACCAAGTTTTGAGAGTATTGTCACGAAATACGCATATAATTCTTTGCGAATATTTTCTTCTATAATATTAGTACCATTTTTTGTTGAAAATACTATGTGTGTATACACCTTTGCAAGGGATTGTGGCATAATCTTTAATTTGGGGTTTTACATATCGGACTTTCAGTCCTAAATTCAGAACAACTGACCTAATCGGATTTAAGATGATACCAATTTATAGTTTAAGATTAGATTTGAGTCTGGAAATTTGGTTTCAGTATCGCTCATAACCGCACATAACTTTTCTAAAACAGCATCATCTTTCCAGTGAGCCAATCTATGTATTTCAACGATTAATTTTTGATTTTCATCATCCACAATCAGGTTTGCATCTGTTTTATATATCTGCTTGAGTAAAAGTCTCGACTCATCTTTGTGTGACATATATTCTTTAGCCATATTAGATAAAGCTGTTTCAGCCCTATATGCAATTAATTTAATAGTGTCTAAAAAGTGTTTACGCTGATTAATAACATTATCAAATTTTTCATTTTCAGAAAGATCGGAGTATGCTATTTTTCTTGGAATAGATTTCTTTTGCAGTTTAATTTGTTCTATTTCAATTTCTTTTTGTTCTATATCATCTTTAAGTACCTCTTTTTTGGAGACGTATTTCTCCATAGTTTTTTCATCAATAGATTCAGATTGTAGTGTGAGTGTTGCAAACTTTGCCTTTATCCTATTTAATTTTGATGTCACCTTTTTTCTTGCATTTTCAAGTTTTCTGTATTCGGGGTTTATAAGTAATGTAGTATCGGTAATCTTTTCTTTAAAATAGCTCACAAGCATGTCAATACCAAACTCTTGCATCATATATTTAAAGAAGTTTTCCTGAGACCATCGGGCAAACATATACAAACCAATCATAATAATAGATAGTGTGTAATTTGTAGTTACAATTGATGTTTGATGTCCTGATTTTGAGTTGCTGCGTATTTCTCTAACCCAAAGCTTTTTTTTGCTTCCTTTATTTTGCAACAATACACCTCTCTCAGCTAAGGCAATAGTTTTTTGTGTTCCAAAAGGTAAGATTCCGGTGTGTTTAGTAAATTCTTCGTCAGCCCATTTGTCTGTTACATTCTTCTTATATGTGGCAATTGATATTCGTTCTTGCCATAGGTCATAGAAAAAATCAGGACTATATCCTTCTCTATCAAAAACAAGCATATACCTGCTTAGGTACTTATTTTCTGCTAACTCCCCCTGATTTGGTTGATTTGAAACATCACTGTTAAATTTATCTAATAAATCTTCTTTTATTGTTTGTATCAAACCATTACTGATAGTTTTATTCACAACAAAGAAAGGTTGACCTAATACATCATTCACCCAATAATCGGTAGTACCGCTTAAACATAAGCGCATCCGGCTAACAAACCGTTTGGGAGGCGATGTTTCTTGTCCATAATATAGCTTGATGTGTCCGTCAATATACAATACAGCACTTAATTCAGGATTTTCTTCCATCCAGTCTTTACTAAGCTTCATGCTCCACTTATTGATATTTGCTTTTTGGCAAAATTGAACGATACGGGTTCTTAATGTTTTTACTTCAGGTATTCTATCAAGCCCTATTGTTTTTCCGAGCTCTCCGGATGGTAAACTATCTACTCCTGATAGAGTCTTTAATCTCAGCAAGGATAATATGGCTAATGATAGAAAGATACTGCTGGTTGGATAATAAACTTTTTCAAGGTTAAATTCATCCTCATATCTCAATAAACCTTGTGATATTAATGCAGGTAATGCTAATAGAACACCGGCGTGTTGTAGGTCTGTTTGATTGTTGAAGGTAATTGGACAGCTTGTGCCTGTTTGTATTGATAGCACTCTTTCTAGTACATTACTGCATGCCTTACCCATGGTTTGGCAATTGTCAATAGCATTGCGTTGGCTTTTTGTGGTGTTTGCTAATTGAATATTTGTTTTGGTAGGTATAATAATACGCCCGACTTGGATAGCTTTTTTTACAGTACCTATTTTTAGTTTAAGCTGATCACATATTGAGTTAATGTCTTGTCCTAATACTAAGTAGGAGTGTATTTCTAAAATAATTTCATCTGTTAATACTCTTGGTTTGCGTTGTTGCTTCGATAAAAAAAAGACTCCGCACCTTGTTCTCTATACTTCTTAACCCAACGCTTAACACTGATAGTACTTACATTAAAAGCATTTGCAATTTCAACTTGTTTCACATTACCATTAACAACAAGTTGACTTGTAAATAATCTAAAACTGGCATAATCTTTTTCAGGATGTTGAAAAACTGGCATCGCTCCATTGAAATAATATACTGTGCCATTTTTCTTCTGAAATCCAATATAATTATTGATTAACTCTATGTTTTCTGGGAAAAATGGAAGTCTTGTTTGTGGCATTTTGGTATCATCTTTAAATCCTAGCGCAAAATAGTAATATTTTTTATATTACTATCAATCAATGGTTAATAACAATAATGATTTCCTTGGGTCAGGTGTTCTGAGATTTGAAAAAAGTAGAATATAATAAGAATAAACTTATCACCTCAAATTATATTAAGACAGAAGAATTTAAATTAAAGGACGTCATTAAGATTAAATGCTGACTTTTTTATTTTTATAAAACATCGATTCAGACTGATAA
>JADGDK010000205.1 GCA_016744895.1 Campylobacterales bacterium
TCCATGCTTACAAGTGTACAAGCAGAAGACTATATTGATTATGTGAGTGTAGGTTTAGCAATACAAACTCTACAAAACTCTACCAATGAAGGTTTAAATGATTTGCTTGATGATGAGACGGGTACAGCAATTGTTTTAAATGCTGGTAAAAATATTTATGAAGATATTGCACTTGAATTTGAGGGAAGTACTAGCATTTCAAAAGCAGAGTTGTCAATTCCTACTGGAGCAAGTGATGAAGTTGATTTTTGGTCATTAGGACTTTATGGAGTCTATATATGGAAGCTTAATAATTTAAGTATTAAGCCAAGAATTGGTTTAGTTTATGAGAATATAAAGTCAACAATTGAAACACAAACACTTATTGATAAAGCTGATTTAGCATTAAGTGGTGGTATTGGATTGACTTATAATTTTGGTCAGAATTATGCAATTTACTCAAATTATACAAAATTTGAAGATGATATCAACCATTTAACATTTGGTGCAGAGTACAAATTTTAGAATTCTTAACTATTGAGAAGTCACTTGACTTCTCAATAAACTCTTTTTAACTACCACTTTTTTCTAAGTTATACAAATAATTTGTTGCTTCAACATATCCATCAACACTTCCACAATCAAATCTTTGACCTTTAAATTTATACGCTAAAACCATTCCTTTACTTGCCAAACGCATTAAAGCATCAGTAATTTGGAGTTCTCCATTTTTTCCTGGTTTGGTATTTTTAATCATATCAAAGATATCAGGAGTCAATATATATCTACCAATAATTGCAAGATTTGAAGGAGCTTCTTGTGGTTCTGGCTTTTCTACCATCTTTGAAACCATATATACACCATTCTCTATCTCTTTACCATCAATCACACCATATTTATACGTTTGATCTTCTGGAACTTCCATAATCGCTACAATTGAGCATTTATACTTTGCATAAAGCTTCACCATCTGCTCAAGAATACCCGTACCTTCTTGATTAATACACAAATCATCCGCCAAAACTACAGCAAAAGGTTCATATCCAACAAGCGCATTTCCTTTTAAGATCGCATCACCTAAACCTTTCATCTCAACTTGTCTTGTATATGTAAAAGTACATTTCCCAATCAAATCACGAATCTGCCTAAGAAGTGGCTCTTTTGAAGTACCTTTAATTTGATGTTCCAATTCATATGAAATATCAAAATGATCTTCAATTGCCCTCTTCCCACGCCCAGTGATAATCGCCATTGTATCCATGCCTGCATCAACAGCTTCTTCAACTCCATATTGAATTAGAGGTTTTGTAAGGATTGGAAGCATCTCTTTTGGCATCGCTTTAGTCACTGGCAAAAATCTTGTTCCATATCCAGCAGCTGGAAACAGACATTTTTTAATCATTTTTCTTCCTTTTTATATTTTATCCACATCACTTGATAAGGATCTAACTCTATATTTTTTTCTACAATTTTTTTATTTTTCATAAGCTCATATGCCTTACTCCCTATAAAATCAGGAAGTATACATTTCACAGGATTATCGGCAAAATTATGAATTGCTAAAATTTCCTCTTTCTGATCAGGTGAAAATCTTCGAATAGAAAAAATAGCCTCACCTAACTCTAAAAATGAAAACTTTGCATAAGGATCAAATGCTTTCTCATTTTTACGAATTGACAAAAGTTGCTTAAATCTTCGATAAATCATCGTACGAAGGTTTTCAACCTCACTTAACTCTTTTGTCAAAATATCATAATTTAACTTCTCTCTATTTATAGATCTTAAAACGCCTGTTCTTTTCACACCATCAACATCACTTTGTGAACCTATAAGTGAATGAAAATAGACACCAGGTACGCCTGGCATTGCTAAAGAAACAGCTTGAGAAAGTATCATTTTTTGTACTCTTATTAATATATCTTCATTTGGATGAGAAATGATATCAATATAGCTAGCATTTAACTCATAAGGACTTTTTTGATTATCATCCGTAGAACGATATGAAACAAAGCCCCCATGACCTTCAACACTTTTGACCAAATCATCTAATTCTTTTCCACTAATTAAATCAGTAACTGGTCTCACGCCACAGCCATCATGACTAGCAGTAAAATTAAAAAAACAGACTTTGTCACTTGGTAACGTTAAAGAGCTTGCCCATTTTGTCATCGCACTACAATCTGCTTTGAGTATAGAATGGGCTATCAAGGGAGGTAGTGCAAAGTTATAAACCATTTGTGCTTCATCTTCACCACTCCCAAAATAAGAAATATTTTCATCATGAGGCACATTTGTTTCAGTAATGATGATAGTCTCTGGAGCAATCTTATGTATAAATTCTCTCATCAACTGTATCAATTCATGTGTTTGTGGTAAATGAATACAATTAGTTCCTAACTCTTTCCATACAAATGCTATGGCATCAAGTCGTATAAGACTCGCACCTTTTTGAATATAAAATAATAATGCGTCTAATACTGCAATTAGTACTTTATAATTTGCATAGTTAAGATCCACTTGATCTTTAGAAAATGTAGTCCAAATATAACGAAGTTTCATATCCTCGTCTTCAAATTCATGGATAAGGGGAAGTGTTCTTGGACGAACAACAAGAGAAAGGTCCACTCCTGGGTCTACTTCTGTAAAAAAATTGGCATATTTCTTATCATTTGCTAAAAAGCT
>JADGDK010000206.1 GCA_016744895.1 Campylobacterales bacterium
CCAAAGAGGCATGGAATGCGTTTTATAAACTCACTCCAAAAGAGACAGATAAAGCATTTATAGCAGCGTTTGAGTCATTATAGTTTTATAAAATAAGTGATAAAACCAAGTACAGTCTTTAAAGTGCCGGAACAGTTTTATCATTTTTTTCAACCTCTTCAAAGAGTGTGTAGGGTGTGTTTAATCAAAAACTATAAATCATTTTACACATGATCTTTATACATATGCTCAATTTCATCTTTAAAACGCTTTTGAACACGCTTGCGTGAGAGTTTCATTGAAGGTGTTAATGCTCCATCTTCTATCGTAAGCGTCTGCGTTACTAAATGAAAAGCTCGAATTTTCTCCCAATGGTTTAGTTTTTTATTTATTTTTGAGATCAGCATATTTATCTCTTTAGTAAAGCGTTTAGAATTTATTGCTTCCTCTATATTTAAAAAGTTGTTTTTAGTGGTATATTCATTCATTATGGCTTCATCTAACATCAAAAGTGCTACAACAAAAGGTCTGTTGTTTCCTATGATAAGGACTTGATCAAACCAGCCACTGACACTCAAAAGTTGTTCGATATAATTTACCGAGATATACTCTCCTGTAGATGTTTTGGCAAGATCTTTTTTTCTCCCTGTGATAGTGATATATCCCTCATCATCTATAGTCGCTAAGTCACCAGTATGAAGCCAACCTTTGTTGTCTATTGTTTTTTTTGTTGATTTTTCGTTGTTATGATATCCTTTCATGATTCCTGGCCCTTTGGCTAAAAGCTCGCCATCGTCTTTTATTTTTACTTCTGTACGTACAAAATGTTGACCACATGTACCGACTCTGTTTTCTCCTGGGGCATTTGCACAGATCACAGGACTGGCTTCTGTAAGTCCATATCCTTGATAGGTAGGTATGCCGATATTTAGAAAAAATCGATAGAGATCATCTGAGAGTGGTGCACCACCTGAAATCATCATACGCAGACTTCCTCCAAGTGATGTTCTAAGTTTGCTGTAGACCAATTTATCTAGTAAGTGATCAAGTATATTATTTGGTGTAGTAGGATCTTTATGATTTGCTCTATAAAAAGCAGACATTACAATGAGTTTTTTAAATATAGTTCCTTCCATCGCTTTTGTATGCATCTTGAAATAGACCTTTTCCAAAAGTCTTGGTACAACGGTCATAATTGTCGGATGAATTTCACGCAGTAAATTTCCTACATTTTTTACATCATCTGCAAAATAGATACGCATACCAGTACTGAGATAAAAGTGCATGACCATGCGTTCAAAGATATGGGCTAAAGGTAGAAAACTAAGTGCTATATCTCTTTTTGAATCAAACTTGTACTTTAGATCTGTATCGATGATTTGAGAGATGAGGTTATAGTGTGTAAGCTCCACGCCTTTTGGCAAACCTGAAGTTCCTGAAGTATAGACGATTGTTACCAAATCATCAGGTTCTATCTTTGAGAGGAGTAGTGTAAATTTTTCTGGTGATTTTTTTTCAATTTCCCTACCTTCAAGACTTAAACTCTCAATTGATAGACAATTTTCACAAGTTGCATCTACATCTATACACTCGATAGTATTATCGGCTTCATAAATGATCTGTGTCTGTTCATCTGTTTGTGTAAAAGCAGTATGAATGTCTGCATCCTCTATCTCAAAGCGAAGATTTCTAGTAGAGATATTTGTAAAAAGAGGTACACTCACAGCACCACTAAGCATCAAAGCATAATCAATCATCAACCAATAAATAGATGGTGAGATCACCAATGCAATCTGTTTACCTCTCCATCCCTTTGCCTCAAAAGCCAAAGTAAGATAACGGACAGTTTCTAAAAATTCTGTTTTAGAGCAACTTCTCCATTTTTCTGATTCTAGGTGATTTAAAAAAGTATTATTTTCTGGTAACTCCCATAAGTAGCTATAGAGTGCTGCGAAAGTTTGAATGTTATCTTTCATAATAAAACCCTTTCTTATAGGATAACTATGAATATAAAGTAATTGAAGCAGTTATCCTTTTTAATCTTTTATAGTTGTAGTATAAAGGGATTGTGTGTAGGGTGTGTTTAGGAGGGTATTATACGATGTGTATCATAAATAGGAAAAGCTTCCTATTTATGATATGGGATATACGCATATCCCTCATTTTGTAGTTCTATCACACGAGTGATAGAGTTTCGTACCAATTTGACATTTTCTACTAAATCATCTTTTTCAATGCCATAACGATCTGTCACAATTTGACATGCTTCAACCGATACATCATGCTTAGACGAGAGGTTTTGCAGCTTTTTCTGAATGTTTTGCATCAGCTTGTCACCCTCTGCACTCTCTTTGGAAACGATCTCTGTACAGCCAGAGTGAATAGTAAGTACTATGTGATAAGGCGTTTTTTTCTCTTTGTACTCTTTGGCACTCTCTTCAATAAGCCATAGACGAGAACTTATATATGAGAGATTATCACTCGCACAATCAAAAACAACGTTTTGTTTTTTTGGAGTCTCTGCACTTAGTAACAATGGTAATAGTAAACTTATAACACTTAAAACTTTTTTCATAGAATCTCTCTTTTTTTGACGAAATTATAATGAAATTTTATAAACAAGTAGTAAATATTTTTTAAATTATATAATAT
>JADGDK010000207.1 GCA_016744895.1 Campylobacterales bacterium
ATCCAGACACTTACTGAAACTTTAGCAAACCATAATTTAGGTATCGTTAGTGATGTAAATGTTGCAGGGATTATTAAAAATAAACTAGATGAAGAGGTACCTGCATATCGAATCCTAAGTGCATGTAATCCAAAAGTAGTTAAGCTCATCACCAAAGAGATGCCAGAAGCTGGTATTTTCCTACCTTGTGGAATTGTAGCTAGGGAAGATGATGGAAAAACTACTTTTGATTTTATGGATCCAATAACAGTACTTGGTCTACTTGAAAATGAAGTGATTAGTACATTGGCTAAAAATGTCACACAACAACTCAAAGATACAGTTGCAGATTTAGAAAAACTTACTTAATCAAGCCGTATCTATAACATAAAATATAAAGATGGGATGATGGAATCAATACTATCTTCCCCGTCTTTTCCATAAAAAAGTTTTTTTTTGGATTGAAAATATCAAAGACATCCTCTCTAGTAACACAATCAATGCTTTAATCTCCTTTTCAAGAGTCTCATAATCTATGGTATTTAAACGCTCTAAAGATTTTTCAAATTCAATTTGCATAAACTCTATATTTTTAAAACATCCATTAGCAAAGTCAGAGATTAAAACCTTATGTTCCTCATGATTTATAATCTTATCTTTAAGATATAAATTTTCTTCTTTTAGCATTTGTAATTCTTGACTAAGCTGATTTAGTATATTTGACACAATGTTCCTTTAATAATATAGAATAACGTTTTATATTATTTAATATCGGTACACAGATAAATAAATTTAGTTATAACAGAATCTCATAGAACAGATTGATAAAATTTCTATAACTCTATATGATCTACTTAAAAATGGAACAGATAATGGATGATATATTTCCAAATATAGATAAAAGTGATTTAGACACATTTTATAAAAGAATAGGCAATAATGCCAAAAAGATTAGAAAAGAAAAAAATATTACACAGTTAGAATTGGCTATTTTAATTGGACATAGAACAACCTCCTTTTTATCAAATTGTGAAAACTACAAAAATAGAGAACATTTTAATTTAGAACATCTATTTTTGATGGCAAAAATTTTAAAAGTGGATATTATTGATTTTTTTAAATAAATATCAATTACGATAAAAATACAACTCTTAACTTTTTCAATATTTGACATACACCTACCCCCTAAGTCTCTTATAGATACAATTTGTATCAAAAACAGGAGTAGCCTATCAAAGCTATAAAACTCTTTTTATATACCCTTATGAGTCTTATTTTGATTGTTTCAGTATTTGTAGGTTATCTTCTCTATACCCCATCAGGAAATAAATTACTTTTACCCAAACTTGGCATTTATTTTTCAAATCATTTTGACAATAGAATCCATGTTACGGTGCGAGATTTAAATCTTTCACTACCTCATTTTAAAATCAGTCTCTTTTTAGATAAAAATACGATTGTTAATGCAACTGGTACCGTACAACCTTTCAAACGATCTTATGATTTAACCTATAAATTAATCATGCCAAACATCATCTGTCAAGATACCACACTCAATAAAGATATCTTTCTTAAAGGCAAAGCAAGTGGAACACTAGATCAAGGAGAATTTTCTGGTGACGGTAAAATATTTAATGCCTTGAGTGGAAGTGTCATTGCTGATGTCAAGTTAAAAAATGGTGTCTATTCTAGACCACTTAAAACTGCTAGTAGTGATTATCAATTTAAAATCTTTGATCTTGCAAATCTTACTAAAAATAGCTATCGCGGTGCTATGAAAGTTCTGGGAAAAGTCTACTATCATGATGGATTAAAGATCACAGGTGCCACAGAAAGTCTTGGCGGTTTTGCACGCTTTACGTACCAAAATGATAATGTTGTGATGAAGCTTACTTCACTTTCAGCACAAAAGATGCTTCACATGATGCACTATCCCAAAATGATTGGAGCAAGAGTGAGTGGAGATATAGATTTTCAACTACTCAAAGAGAAAGGTAATATTGATGTACGGCTTAAAAATATTTATATCTTAAATCCTATGGTCGTTCATAATTTTTACAAAGCACTTAGAATCAATCTAAAAAGAAAAAGATTTGACTATGGTGTTTTTAATGCCAACATCAACCAAAAAAAGATTGTATGTAATTTTAAAGCACAAAATCGTTATAGCCATATCTATCTCAAAAATACACTCATAAACCAAGAAGAGAGTACCATCAACGCCCTCTTTGATTTAAAACTTAGAAATTCTAAATTTACAGGAAGAATTTATGGGGATCTCTATGCACCAAAAGTACAATCCAATCTTGGTCAATTTCTTGCATTTAAAATGAAAAAAGCGATGAGTGCCGCTACAGATTTTTCAATGAAAAGTAAGTTCGATTGTGCAAGAGGTTTAGCAGATACATTTTTTGGTGGTATATTTCATTAATCTAAAGTGTTTAATCCATTTATCTATTTTTTATTATGTTCAACTCAATATTTAGGGTTAGTAACTTAAAAAGTTAAGAGTTGAACCCTGATTCCAAGTACTCCTATCTCTACACTGACGGAAACTACTAATCAATATCATAATTCTTTTTTATAAAAATTTCATATAACCAATATAATCCTACAAGAATAAAAAAC
>JADGDK010000208.1 GCA_016744895.1 Campylobacterales bacterium
GATAGCTAATTTTGCCGCAACTTGTTGTGCTTCTTTTTTACTTTTACCTTTTGCTGATGCAATTTCACGATCTGCAATTTGCACCATGATCTCAAACTCTTTTAAATGATCAGGACCTGTTGATCCTACTAAAATATACTGGGGTGTTTCTCCAATGGTCGCTTGTGTTAACTCTTGAAGTGTAGTTTTATGGTCTCTAAAAACGGATTCAAGATCTATCTTTGGATAAGCTTCATGGAGTAAATCCAGTGAAATTCTCTGTGCTACTTCAAGTCCACTTTCTAGATAAATTTCTCCGATAAGTGCTTCAAAAGCATTGGATAAAATGGATGCTTTTTCCCGTCCTTTATTATTTTCTTCTGCTTGAGATAAAAAGATAAAAGAACCCAAGTTGATACACTTTGCCAGTTTTTCAAATCCTTTTTCATTTACCAGTGAGGCTCTAAGTTTTGAAAGATCTCCTTCATCAACATCAGGAAATTTAGTAAATAGATACTCACCTACGATGAGATCTAAAACCGCATCACCTAAAAACTCCAGTCTCTCATTGTTTTTACCATGTTTAGAACTTTTATGTGTTAAAGCTTCGGTTATAAGTTCTATATTTTGAAACTTATAACCCAACCTCTCTTCGAGCTCATTTAACCAATTTTCTTTCATTATTTATCCTCTTGCCATATCTTGTAATCTCTCTGCCTCTGCCCTAGCAATATCATCACATTTTTCATTCTCTTCATGTCCTGCATGTCCTTTAACCCAGATCGCATGCACTTGATGAGACTTTGATACATCGATATACTCTTGCCAAAGCTCAGGGTTTTTTACTTTTTTAAAAGACTTTTTGATCCAACCAGAGAGCCATTCATTTATCCCTTTGACTACATAAGATGAATCACTAGTAACTGTTACAAAACATGGCTCTTTGATAGCTTTGAGTCCTTCTATGACAGCTTTTAATTCCATCTGATTGTTAGTCGCTAACATTTGCCCACCACTAACGACTTTTTCTGCTGTACCAAATTTTAAAATGGCACAATACCCTCCATACCCCGGATTCCCCAATGAGGAACCGTCACTATACAAATGAACCTGTTTCATACTGCCTCTGTGTTAATAAAATTCCTACCTGTGCGCCACTAATATTTTGACATTTTGGACACCTGTAGAAGTAGAGTGGAAAATTACTCTTACACTCTTTGCATGTATATTTAAATCCCAAATCTGCACTTTCATCATCTAAAAGACGCATTTTTATAAGGACATTTAGTTCAAATATATCGCTATCAGCAAGATACAAATCACCTTTGGCACTAAATATCTCACTAAGAAGTTGATTGCTTTTTATAAGCTCTTGATCAAATCTCTTGCTATCCATATCCCATAATAGATCTATCATATTTGAAAAATCAAAATCTTTGAGTATTTCACTATCCATAGGAAGTCTGTTTTGTTTTAAAAACTCAAACAGTTTTCTTTGAACCATCTCTTTGTCTAGTCCAAGTGCGATGAGCTTTTTTATCTTTTTTTCATTTTTAAGAGATTTGTTATGAATAATACTAAGCGTTTTAAAATAGAGCTTTTTCTCTTTGACTTCACTTCCAAGCTCTTCAAGTGTATCTAAAACATCCACTGCCTTATCATACTCTCGTAAGTTTTCATAGATGACGATGAGATAGGTCAAAGCCTCTTCATTTCGAGGATAAAGCTTTAAAGCTGCCAAAAGAACTTCTCTTGATTTTTGCAAAAATCCAGCTTTATAGTAGGTTTTTCCAAGTAGTGTCAAGATGTCTTTTCGAGGTTGGGGTTCTTTTACAGACTTTAAAATGGCGGAATAAATCTCAATCGTTTTTTCATACTCACCACTCTTTTCAAAAGTAAGTGCCATAAGGATCGCTGACTCTGTAGGAAGGTCTTTTCTCTGAATAATCTCTTTGTACTCGTTAAAACCTGAGTATTGATTAAATTTTTTCATAAATTTATTGACACTTGTCTCTTCTTCTTTACTCTTGATAATACCCCACCAATAACTGGTAAAAGAGAGGATAAAGATGATAGCTACAAGAAGAATCGATCCATAAAGCGGATCACGATAGTCAAAAGAGAGAAAATCCAATTTGCGTCCTGTTTTTTTATGTAATAGTTGATTATAGCAAAAGTTTGTAGAAGTTATGAGGTAGTGCTAAAAGTAGCATTAAAAAAGTAGGTAAAGATCTGTTTTGTAATTGTACTTTTGTTATTGTGTCTTGTTAGTTCATTTAGTTTTTGCATAGTTTACTCTTTATTTAAAATTCTTCTTCATTTTGTAGATTACTCATATTTGCTATCTCTTTAGCTTGTTCTAAAAATATATTTATTGCACTTGTAAATTGGAATGTATCATAATTATTATCATAGTTAATAATATTTCTTTTTTGACAGTCATTTTGATTTTACAAGCGGGCCGCCTAAAGTGCACGAGCACGACGACAAGCCAGCAAGGGGATATGGGCTTTTTCATCAAGGTCGGATGTGCGTGTTTTATACCGCTGAATCAAATCCGAGCGATGGCTGGGCAGA
>JADGDK010000209.1 GCA_016744895.1 Campylobacterales bacterium
ATAAAGATACAGATTCCCAAGGGAAATTTTATATAAGAGCTGAGTGGGACAAGTCAAAGGCTGTATGGGGTAATTTTAACAGTGGTATTACAGGTAATGAATTTGCAAATATCAATCGTTCTCTTTATGGTGCAAAACTTCAGCACTCAAGTATGGATGTTACCAAACATGGTGATAACAAAACAGATCTTATAGTTTTTGGAAGTGAAGCTCAAAGTGCTTATGCACACAATGAATTTGAAGGAACTGGAGGAAGTCTTTATTACCTTAAACACAAAGATATCTTACAAGGTAGTGAAAAAATCTGGATAGAAGCTAGAGAAAGAAACTCTCAAAGGGTAGCTGAAAAAATTGAACTTGTAAGAGGAAGAGACTATGATATAGATGAAATTCAAGGTCGTATCATCTTAACACGTCCGCTATCTCCAAGAAGTAAAATGAGTGGACCTTCTATCATAAAAGACAATCCACTTGATGGAAATCGCGTAATGCTAAAAGTAGATTATGAGTATATACCTGATAATTTTAAAGCAAATCAAGCTACCTATGGAGCAAGAGTAAAACAGTGGATAGGTGACTTTTTAGCAATTGGTGCTACATATAGTCATGAAGGACAAAGTGAAAATGATTATGAAGTAAAAGGTGTTGATGTTACCCTTCGAGCTGCTAAAAACAGTTATATAAAAGCAGAATTTGCTAATTCAAAAGCAATCCAATCAAATGGAGCAAATTTTACTTCTATTGATGGAGGACTTCATTTTGAAAATATTGAAAATGATAATATAAACAATAATGAAGGAAATGCATATGGTATAGAGGCTAAAGTAGCACTCTCAGATTATAAAGCTGTCAAAAATGATACAACAGCTTCTCTTTGGTATAAAAAAACAGAGCGTGGCTATTCTAATGCAAGACTTGGAAATAGTAATGAAACAACTGATTATGGATTAGAAGCGACAACATATCTTGCTGACTTTCTTAAACTTAGTGCACGAGGTACCGTACTTGAAGATGAAACAAATATAGAGCGTACAGCTAGTATAGAAGCAGATGGTACTTTTGGAGCCGTTACTATTGGTGCTGAATTAAGACAAGTAGAAAAAGAAGAGAGTAATGTGCTGTTAGGTAAAGGTACGCTGTTGGGACTTAGAGCAAAATATAATATAAATAACTATTTTGATATCTATGTTGCCGCACAAACAACTTTAGAAATAGATGGAAACTATCTAGATAATGATCTCTATACTCTTGGGACGGATCTAAAACTTGGCAAACTAACATTAAATGCTGAAGCCAATACTGGAGATCGTGGTGATGCAATTCAACTTGGTGCAGATTATAGTATCAATGAAAACTATAGTGTTTATTCTAACTATATTCTCTCTACAGATTCTACAGAGGGAGATAGAAATATTTTTACAATGGGACAGAGGTCTCAAGTTACAAATGCTATGAGTATTTTTTCTGAACATCAATTTAGCCATAGTGATAAGATGGCAGGAATTGGTAACAGTTTTGGTATTGATTATGCATTTACAAAACAGTTGCTCGCTAATTTAACTTTAAATAGAGTCAACTATGATGATATAAGTCAAAGAGATAGAGACTCTATCTCAGGCTCAATTCATTATGATAATAAAGATATTACCGCTAGTACAAAGTTGGAGTACCGTGTAGATAAGGGCATAAATCTTAATGAAAAACAGTATCTAACAACTAACCGACTACGCTATAAAGTTAATCCATCATGGAGCGTGATGGCAAAATTAAACTATTCAAAAACGACTGATGAACTAAACAGTCAAAAAGAGGCAACTTTTACAGAAACAGGTATTGGATTTGCCTATAGACCAATTGAAAATGCAAGATTTAATCTCATTGGTAAATATACTTATCTTTATGACCTCTCTACATTAGACCAAATTGTAATCAAACCTGATGAAAGAGCCCATGTTGTAAGTGCAGAGATCAATTATCAACTCTCATCAAAATGGAGTTTTGGTTCAAAAATAGGAATGAAACTTTATGGCATACGAGACAATCGAGATAGTGGACAATGGCATAAAAGCAATCTCAAACTTGCAGCTATTCGTGTTAACTATCATCTTATTAAAGATTGGGATGCAATGGTTGAAGCACATATGCTTTCATCAAAAGATGACGGTACAAAACAAGGTCTTTTAGTAGGTCTTTATAAACATGTTGGAGATCATGTGAAACTAGGTGTAGGGTATAACTTTACTGATTTTTCAGATGATTTAACTAAAAGCAATGACAATCGTGCAGCTGGTTTGTTTATCAATATGATCGGAAAATATTAATATAAAAGAGGCGTTTACAGCCTCTTTTAATATCATATTTAACGAAATAAAAATTCTACAACACCAAAAAGATATAATAAAAACATCACTGAAGTCGTAAATATCAAAAATGCTACTTGCGTAGGTTTGCAATCATAAAGTGAAGCAAGATTGACATTCATGACTGCTAAAGGAACTAGAAGCTCTAATAAAATAACATTATAAACTAAATCATCAAGTGTAAACA
>JADGDK010000020.1:0-13055 GCA_016744895.1 Campylobacterales bacterium
ATTATATCATGTAGATATTATAGATATTAGGATTTTATCATGAAAATTAAAATAGTTTTACTTATAGGCTCTTTTGGGCTCTTTTTTTCTCTTAATGGGTGTGCTGCAAAAATGCCACCTCCTTTAGAAGATATCTCAAATGCAAAGATCGCGCTTGCTCAGGCACAAGATGCTGATGCTGCTTCATTGGCGACAAAAAGTTTTGAATTGGCTCAAAGTCACTATAAAGAGGTCAAAGCTTTTATGGATAAAAAGGCACATAAGGAAGCAAAATATGCTGCACAAAAAGCCATTATTGAGGCTAAATTAGCCTATTCAAAAGCACAAAAAGCAAAAGTGCAAAAAAAAGTTGATACATTAAATGCTGAAGTAAACACAATTAAAAAAGAGTTTACGACGATTTCTGAATAGGAGAAGTACAGATGAATTATAAAACAATAATAGTTATAGTCCCATTGTTAGCGGCTTTGGGATGTAGTCAAAAATCTTTTGAATCACCACAATTAAAAAATGCACAAAGTGATTATATCGCGCTAAAAAAAGATGATCGTGTAGTAAATGATGCACCGATGGAGTTGTTTAAAGCTGGAAAAATTTATCAAATGTCACAAGGTGTCAAAGCTTATGATGAAGCTGAACATCTTGCTTATATGTTGAAAAATCAGATAGAAGTTGCAAAAGAAGTTGCAAACACAAAAGCACTTGAAGAGAAAATTATAAAGTTAAAAGAGCGAAAATCTCAAGCGCTTTTAAGTGAAAAAGAGAATCAACTTTTGATCATGCAAAAAGAAGCAGAAAAAGCTAAGCTTGAAGCCCAACTTTCACGCGATAAACTTATAGCACTTCAAGAGTTAAATGCACAACAGACTAATAGGGGATTAGTCTTAACGCTTGGAGATGTACTGTTTGAAACGGGTAAGTCAAATTTACTTGCAGGATCTATGCTTGCAATTGATAAATTATCTGAATTTTTAGCGGATAATCCAGAGCGCATGGTCTTGATAGAGGGGCATACTGATAATGTAGGAAGTGCCACTTATAACCTTGATCTCTCTTTACGAAGATCGGGTGCTGTACAAGAAGCACTCTCTCAAAAAGGTATTTTGACTGAGAGACTGTTCGTAAAAGGGTATGGTGAAGCGTATCCCGTTGCAAGTAATAATGATACTGGCGGACGACAGAGAAATAGACGTGTTGAAATTGTTATATTAGAAGAGGGTGTTGAACCAAGTACTATGGGTAGAGAAACCCAACAGTAATTAGTAGTTGGTATTCTCTCCTACTTTGTCCGTAGTATTGATGAGGATATCTCTTATTTGATAGGGGTTAAGAGTTGGGTTTACACTGAGCATCAGTGCAACAACTCCTGCCGTGATTGGTGCCGCAAAACTTGTACCATGTGTAAAAGCATAATCATTTGTGACGATAGATCGTTGTACTTGACTTCCAAATACTCCATTATCATCTATGCCTAAAATTCCTGCTCCATTGTAGAGGTCTCCTCCAGGTGCTATAAGGTCAATATTTTTACCATAGTTTGAATACGTTGTTACATCATTTTTTTCACTACTAGCACCAATACCAATAACACTGTCAAGTTCTGACTCATCATTGATAGAAGGATCATCCATATTATCACCATCATTTCCACTAGCAAAGATAATTGTGACTCCCTCATCTTTCAACTCTTGCAGTGCACTAGCTACGCCTTGAGAGACATTATTTGTACCCCAGCTATTATTGATAATCTTTGCTCCATTATTTTTTGCATACTCAAATGCTTTTATTGTAGCTACATCACTAGGATCTATCTGTTTTATTAACATCAGTTTTGCTTCAGGTGCAGCACCAACAAGACCTTTTCCATTGATAGGCGAGGCTATAAAACCTGCTACAATAGAACCATGAGAAGCATCATCACTATCTCCTTGATTGGTGATATTATTGTTATCTTCATCAGAATTATAGGTTCTTATGACATTTGATTCGAGGTCTTCGTGTTGCCAATCAAAATTACTAGCATCGATAACAGCAACAGTGATACCTGCCCCTCTAGTGATTTTCCAAGCATCTTCAATATGAATATGCGCCTCTTGATCGACACCAAAAAATTGACCAAATGTATTATTGTAAGCAAAGTGCCATGCATATGAATAATAAGGTTCATTTTGAATTTGTGTTAAATCATAGTTTGAGCCTGTATTTATACTATTGTCATAGCTTTGTGCCATTTCAACTGCTTTGATAGCATTTAATTTGCCATAAGCTCTACGTGTATCAAAACCATCTGAGGTATTATTACAAGCAGTGGAGAAGAGTAATAGCGAAAGTAAGCCATATTTCAAAATATTTTGCATTATCGTTTTTGTCGCTTTTTGATAAAGTTTGGATGTGCAAATTCAATTTTATCTTCTAAAGCTAGTTTCTGTGAAATTTCAAAAGGATCAACACCTTTATCAAGTTTGATTAATAAAATTTTTTTAGTAAGGTTTTGAATTTGAGTAAGATTGTATTTTTCAAATAGCGCAGTGCATTGATCTAACTGTTTACATTTGGTAATAACTGCATTTTTTACACCGATATTTTGTCCAGCACTATTTTGATAGTAGCTGATATTTTGATCATTGACTACTCTTGTCTCTTTAAGCTTAGTGAGTTTAACTTTTTTACCATATTCATAATAATAAGTTTCACTCCAAAGTGTGCTACAAAGTAGCATGATAGGTATTAGAATTTTCAAAATTTCTCCTCTATGATAATTAAAGATATTTTATCAGATCAATGTTAACAGAGTGTAACAAAAATCTTATATATTATTTTAAGTTATATTATTACTTAATTGTTATATAATTTTATATAATAAAGAAAGGTGGTGTGATGAGAAATATTTTACTATCAGTTTTAATACTATCCACAGGATTGTATGCAGGAAGTTTTAGAGTTACAGGTACAGTTGTATCAGACAATCAAAAAATGATTGGTGCGCGTTATATGGGGTATGTAAAACGTATTTATTTTGATATTGGTGATAAAGTCAAAAGAGAAGATACACTTTTTGAATTAGAGTCTGCAGAGTTTGATATCTTAAAAAATCAAGCAGATCTAGCATTGGAACAAGCTGAAATCATGGTTGATATGTATAGAACACGAATGGATTCTATAAAAAGAAACAAAGCCAAACTTGGACGAGATGGTGGAAGTAAAATAGACCTTGAAGATATGGATATCATTGCTGACAATGTATCTGCAGGTTTAGCAGCATCTCAAGCGCTTGTAAAAAGTGCCGCTGAAAAAGTGAAACAGATGGCAACAATTGCTGACTATTTAGAAGTATTTGCGCCCAATGATGGGATCATTGTTCAAAAAAGAATTCGTGTTGGGGATTTAATTGTTCCGGGTATGCTTACTATGGTACTTGTGGATTTAGATCATTTAGAGATTGAAGCACAAGTTGCAGAGTCAGATCTCTTAAAAGTGAGACCAAGACAAATGGTAGATATTGAGATACCTTCACTAAAACATAAAATGAGAGGTACTATCAAGTCAGTAGTTCCAAGTGCAAATCCTATGGCACATACGTTTGCCATAAGAATCAAGTTTAAAAAAGATCACGAGATGATATTCCCTGGCATGTTTGCTAAAATTGATATTGAGTATAGAGAAGAACCAACACCTTATTAATTATAAGGTGTTAGTTATCAAATTCAGGCATCATTGCTTCTGTATTGTCCATTAAAACTGGAACAAAAAATAGTGATACAAGTGTTGCTGCGATAGAACCAAATATCAAGGCAATTCCTAATCCGCCAAAGATTGGATCAGTTGCTAAAAGTAGACTTCCTAAGATAATTGCAACAGCTGTTAACATGATGGGCTTTGCTCTTGTTGCTGTTGCAACTGCAATGGCATGTTTTTTCTCCATGCCATCGGCAATAAGTGATTTTGAAAAGTCGATCAAAAGTAGTGAACTTCTCGCACTAATTCCCATCAAAGAGATAAATCCGATAAGTGATGTAGCTGTTAAAAAGAAATTGACACCAGTAAAAATAAGTGCTATTTGATCAGTGATATAGTGTCCTGCTAAAACACCTATAATAGATAAAAAACTTCCAGCAAGTACAATCCCACTAAGTGCAAATGATTTATAATAGACAACCATAAGTAAAAACATAAGAACCAAAGCAGCTATAAATGCCCCACCCAAATCTCTAAAGGTGTCTAGCGAAACTTTCATCTCTCCATCCCATCGAAGTAGCATTTTTTGACCAGTATTTTTATGCACTAAATCAACATCAAACATATAAGTTGACATGCCAGGTACTGTTGAGGCAAAAAACTTGTCTGAAAAGGATTCTAATATCTTCTTTTTAGCTTCAAGCAGGGGATAGACTTGACTCACCATATCGCACTCTGCTGTGATTGTGACAAGATTTTGGAGGTTTTTTCGAAAAATTGCAGGACTTGATTCTACTGGATTTATGTTGACAAGTTCACGAAGGGGTACCATAACTCCTTTTTTATTCATCAATTTTAAAGAGGAGAGTTTGGATATAAGTGCATTTTTACTTCCACCATCAACAGTTCTAGTCTCATCGGTTAATCGTACAAAGATAGGAATTTGATCTTGTTGATTTCGTGTATTTTTAACAGCAACTTGATGTCCTTGAAAAGCAAGATAGATGATATTATTGACTTGTGAAACACTTAGTGCACTTCTTACTATTTTTTCTTTATCTGGAACAAGTTCAAATTTAGTGAAAAGTGTGTCTTGCATGATATCTATATCTACTAATCCTTCTGTCTCTCCAAGTAACTTTGCAACTCTATGGGCAGTTTTACGTGTCAGTTTGGCATCTTTCCCATAAAGTTCCACAACGATTGTTGCAAGAGTAGGTGGTCCAGAAGGCATCTCTATAAATTTGATTGTAGTATCTGAAACAATAGATCCACATCTGCTATTGATCAGTGGACGTATACGATGTACCATCATATATGAGGGTTCTTCTCTATTATGTTTATCTGTTAAATTTATCACTACTTCTGCTTGAGATTTAAGTCCTTTTAATGCACTTCCTTTGACTAAACCAGCATAATCAAGAGGTGCACCCTGTCCTAGATAAACTTCCATATCCGTAACTTCTTTTTCATTCTTTAAAAAATTGACGATGCAGGAGGTGACTGATTCAGTTTGTTTAATGGAACTATTTGTTGGTGTATCTACATAGATTGTAAAAGTATTTGCACTTTTGCCTGGTAACATTTTTGCTAAAACAAGCTTCGTTGGAATCAACATAACCGAACCCATAAGTGTTAAGAGCACAATGGCAACAACGGATCTTTTTTTAAATTTAGAGTTTAGAATGCTATATATTATTTTTTCCACGAAAGACCTGCTTTAGCTTTTGTTATGATTATCTCTTGTATCTTTTTTAAAAGTGATTTTTTTGGTTTATGATTATTGTGACCATGACTTGGTTGTTTAATCAATTTTTTTGCTAAATATGGTGTAAATACATAAGCTACAAAAAGAGATACTGCAAGTGCCACTGGAACATTGAGAGGGATTGGGAGCATAAATTGACCCATCATACCACCTACAAATGCCATAGGTATCATAGTGAGCATAATAGCAATTGTTGCGATATTTGTTGAGGGACCAATCTCATCAGTTGCCTCTACGATAAGTTCATCAAAATCTTTATCTTTAGACTCTTCTAAATGCATATGCCTATGTATATTTTCAATTACAATAATTGCATCATCTACGATAAGCCCTAAAGAGAGTAGAAATGCAAAGAGTGTAATACGGTTAATAGTTTGGTCTGTCATCATAGCAAGAAATAGTGTCGCAGCTAAAATCATAGGTACTGCGATTGTCACAACCAAAGACTCTCTCCATCCTAAGAATGGTACCAAAATCAGCGCAATAATTAAAATAGTAATAAGGAGATGATGTACAAGTTCATTTACAGCGTCATTTGCTCTAACACCATAGTTTCTAGTGATAATATATCCAACACCATTTTCTTCAAGTTCAACTTTTGACTCTATTAATCTATTTATGACTTTCTCAGCTATTGTAACGGCATTTGTCCCCTTGAGTTTTGAGACTTCCATCGTGATTTGGTCGCCACCATCAATAGTTTTATTATCTTCTTTATAAGTAATAGCAGCTGATTTGAAATTTTGAATGTCATAACTATACTCTATTGTAGAAATATCTTTAAGATATATGGGTGAATTCATATACTGTGCTACAATAAGATGCTTAAGGTCATCAATATCTTCAATTGCATTTTTAATACCAAATATAATCAAAGAATTATTACTTGTAGGGGAGTCAATATCTGGAGCATTGGTTGAGATAGATTGTATAGATTGTGCCACTTGTCCTAATGATATATGGTATCCAGAAAGTTTATCAAGATCTATCATGACATTAAATTGTGGTCGTTTTGCACCTTTGAGGTTACTTTTTGAGACATTCTCAATTGCATTGATATCTTGTTGTAATTCTCTAATTCTTTTATAAAGCTCAATACTATCTATCGTCGAACCATCTTTTTTATAAAACGCGATCGTTATAATTGGTACATCTATATCTATATCAAATGGTTTGACAAGAGGCGGTAAAGTACCTTTTGGCAAAGAATCCATATTTTGCATGACTTTGTCATAGAGTTTTAGGTTTGATGATTCTCTATTTTCACCGATAATATATTGGACATTAACCATACCAAAATTATTCATAGCGGTTCCATAAATGTTATCAATACCTTTAATCTCTGAGATACGTCTTTCTAATGGTTTTATGAGAACATTGGTAATCTCTTGTGGACTTGCTCCCGGCATCGCAACGATAACAGAACCGCCACTAACTTGAATTTGCGGATCTTCTTCTCTAGGCATCATGATAAGTGAGATATACCCAAGTGCTATGATGGAAATACCAAGTATCATGGTGAGTGGGTTTGTTAAGAATACCTTCGCCAGATATCCTGCAATATTTTTTATTTTGTATTCATCATTCATGCCTGAAAGTATAGCAAATAATTATATAAACAAAACTTATAATATTATATTTATTAGTATAATTATAAATTATGTTATGTTTTATCACTTTTTGATCTTATCATTGTATCTTTAGACATAAATAGAAGGAATTTCATTATGTTTGCTATAATAAAATTCAATATCTTAAAATAGGGAGTAGAACGTATATGGACTATAAATTCTCAATTTTTAAGAATAGTGTACCACCTAAAGAAGGTGAATCTTTTGAAACCCTACTCAAAAATAAAAATGTTACGATAAAGCGTATTGTAAGCTCATCCAAAATTGATCAACAAACTATGATACAAGAAGAAGATGAGTGGTTTATAATGATCTCAGGTGAAGCTTGTATGATGATAGATAACAAAAAAGTAGTTTTAGCAAGTGGAGATTACTGTTTTGTTAAAAGAAATATACCGCATAGGTTGATTGATGTACAAGAAGGAACGATTTGGTTGGCAGTGCATATTACTTAAGGTAAGATTATATGTATGAATATAAAAGAAACTTATATTGTTTTTTGACGTAAAAAGGTGTTAATAATATATGTTTAATATTCTTTGAGTTACAATTAAGATAAAAATAGCCTTATTATAGGAAATAGGAGTCATATGTTACTGACAAAAGCGAGCGAATATGCGATGCTCTCATTGATGCTGATCTCTCGACAAAATGCTCCTGAAGATGTAGATACACTTTCAAAACGCCTCAATATTTCAAGAAGTTTTTTAGCAAAAGTGCTTCAAGGTTTGGCACGTGAAGGGATTTTAAAATCATACAAAGGCGCCAAAGGTGGATTTACACTAAATCTAAAACCTGAAGAGATCTCTATAAAACGTGTGATAGAAATTGCTGAAAAAAAACCTATTGTGATATTTGAGTGTGCACAAGAGGCGGGACATTGTCCTTCAGGTAAAGGGGAATTTTGTATGATTTGGCCTTTTTTAAATAAATTTCAAAGCAAGATAGATGACTTTTTAAACGAGATGACACTAAAAGATATTTTATGATAATATCTTAAAGATAAATATCTTTAAGGATTATTTTGGCTAAAGAGAAAAATGCTGGCATGCAAGAGGGGGCATTAAAGTTCCTTACTCCACTTGCGAAGTCCAAAGATTTAACGATGGTCTTTTTTGTAATTGCTATTTTAGCAATTATCATCGTACCACTTCCTAGTGCATTTTTAGATCTATTTCTTACTATTTCACTTGCACTTTCTGTTTTAATTTTGATGATCTCTCTTTATGTTCCAAAACCTACGGACTTAACTACTTTTCCAACACTTATCTTAATCGTGACACTTTTTAGACTTTCGTTAAATATCGCAACTACAAGAATGATCCTCTCTGAAGGGCATAATGGACCTGATGCGGTGAGTGATATCATTAGTAGTTTTGGTCAATTTGTGGTGGGTGGAAATTATGTTATTGGTGTCATTGTATTTATCATTTTAGTATTGATCAACTTTATGGTTATTACCAAAGGTTCGACTAGAGTTGCTGAAGTTGCAGCACGTTTTACACTTGATGCAATGCCTGGTAAACAGATGGCAATTGATGCAGATCTGAATGCTGGTCTGATAGATGAACAAGCAGCGCGTGAAAGAAGAGAAGCCATCCTTCAAGAGGCAAATTTCTATGGAGCTATGGATGGTTCGAGTAAGTTTGTCAAAGGTGACGCAGTTGCTGGTATTATTATTACCCTTGTGAATTTGACTGGTGGTTTTTTAATCGGTATGTTTCAACAAGATATGAGTGCAGGGGACAGCGCCGCTACTTTTACAATTTTGACGATTGGAGATGGTTTAGTTTCTCAGCTTCCGGCCCTTATCATGTCAACTGCTACGGGTATTATTATCACAAGAAGTAATAAAGGTGGAGAGGGATTTGCTGATGGTGCAGTAAATCAACTTTTAGATGATTATAAAACACTTTTTATCGTTGGTTTTATCTTGATGTTATTTGCACTAGTTCCTGGACTTCCAACACTTTCACTTGGCTTTGTAGGCCTTGTTTTTTTGGGAATGGGATATTTTATAAAAGTTTCAGATGAGGGTGGACTTGAGCCAAAAGAGATTAGTATGGCAGGTGAACCTGAAGCTGAGGGAGAGCCAGAGAAAAAATCTGTTGCAGAGCTTCGAGAAGAAGAGGAGAAAGCATTAGAAGATATCTTAAAACAAGAAGTTTTAGAGTTAGAACTTGGATATCAACTCATACGTCTTGCTGATCCTGCTATGCAAGGAGATCTCCTAGAGCGTATTAAAAGTATGAGGCGTAAAATTGCTACGGATTTTGGTTTTTTAATTCCTCAACTTCGTATTCGTGATAATTTACATTTAGGTCCAAATCATTATCAACTTTTGTTAAAAGGTGTTGATATAGGGCATGGTGAAATTTATCCTGAGAAATTTATGGCTATGGATAGTGGTTTGGTTAGTGAAGAGATGCAGGGAGTGAAAACAAGAGAACCGGCATTTGGATTAGATGCAATTTGGGTGGATAAGATTGATAAAGAGGATGCGATTACTAAAGGATATACGGTTGTAGATCCTTCTACCGTGATCTCTACACACATCAGTGAACTTGTCAAAAAATATTCTCAGGAATTGTTAACGCGTCAAGATGTTAATGAATTGATTGAAAATGTTAAAAAGAGTCATCCTGTTGTAGTTGAAGATGTCCAAAAAGTGGCAAGTACAGGATTGATCCAAAGAGTTTTAAGAGAGTTATTAGCTGAAAAAATTCCAATTAAAGATATGCTTACAATTTTAGAGACGGTTAGTGATGTAGCCGAAGTGACAAAAAATACAGATATCATCGTGGAACAAGTTAGAGCAAAACTTTCTCGCGTGATTACTAGACTTTATAAAGATGAGGGTGGAACTTTAAAGCTTATCACTTTTGCCGCACCAACTGAACAGAAACTTCTAGAACATCTTCAAGAGAAAGAGGGATTAAAAGATCTACTTTTAAACATAGGTCAGATAAACTCATTGGTACAAAAAGTGAGTGAAGTGGCAACTAAAATTTTACAATCAGGTGTTGCTCCTGTAATTTTGATAGTTGATCCAAACCTTCGAAAATCTTTGGCAGAAATTTTTACAAAATTTAACCTTGATGTCGTTGTACTCTCTCATGCTGAAGTAGACCCCACAACACAGTTTGAGGTTTTAGCTTCAGTAGACGTTACTGAATTATAAAGGAATTAATATATGAAAAATTCTCAGCATGGCTGTAGCTTTAGTGAGAGGAATTTTTATGGAATTTACTTCCATAAAAAGGAGACATTAATATGAAAGTTTTTCATCTGTCACATATTGACTTGGATGGGTACAGTTGTCAGTTGATTTCTAAAAGATGTTTTGAGCAGATTAACTACTATAACTCAAACTATGGAAAAGAGATAGATCAGCGCTTAGCACAAATTATCAGAGATATTGAGCGAGATATACATAGTGAAAATCTTATCTTGATTACAGATTTAAATCTTACGTTGGTACAAGCAAAAAAGCTCGTTAAGATGGCAGAAGAGTCGATAAAAGAGATAGATATTTTACTTCTTGATCATCACAAAACGGGAGCCGATTGTGCTGGGAAATATGATTGGTATCATTTAGATGTTAAACGTTGTGCTACAAAAATCACCTATGACTATTTTTTAGAAAAAGGGTTTGATATCTCCTCTATGGAAAAATATGTTGATGTAGTTAATGCAGTAGATATTTGGCTTAGTGATAGTGAATATTTTGAACTTGGAAAAGTCTTTATGCGTATTGTTGCAGGTGCAAGAGAAGTCAATCGTATGCTTTTTAATGAGACAAATAGTGATTATATCTTCTCCCTTCTTGAAGAGGCACAAGCATATCTCAATGTTGAAAATGCACACATTGTACTAGATGATAAAGTACATAGTTTGAAGAAAAGTTTTTTTAGAGATTGTGAAGATAATACTTTGGAAAATCTTGTCTCCTATTTTGTGGTTAAAATGCTAACAGATAAGAGGGATGAACTGAGTGTAACTTACAATGGCTATCGTGGTATTTTAACGTACTCGATAGGTAATACTTCAATTATAGGAAATGAATTTTTAGTTAAAAATCCTGATTTTGATTTTTTTATGGATATCAATGGACGTAAAAATGTGAGTTTAAGAGCAAACAATAAAGCAGATGTCAGTATGATTGCAAAAAAATTATTTAATGGTGGTGGTCATGCCAATGCAAGTGGCGGGCGATTTGATGACTTTAAAGACTCTTTTATTTATGATGAGATAAAAGAGCAGGTACAAGATATTATGACAATAGGAGAAAATAGTGAGTAAAGAATTAGAAAATGAAATAGAGGATTTAACGATCCATTTAGCAGATATGTTAGAGGCTGCATTACATTTTGCAGGTGTTAATGAGAATAATTTAGAAACAGCAGTTAAAGCCTATATCGATGGACTTGATGAAGTATTTGAAGATGAAGATGGTGAAATGGGTTATAAAGAGGTTGTTCAGGCAATAGAACATTTAAAGAGTACGAAACCAAATTTATTTTCATAGATGAGTTTAATTCTTTCTCTTGGAGGAATTTACTTTTTTATCCTTATAGGATATCTATCAAAGAAATTTTTTCAAGAGAAAATGGATGAAAAGACACTTGTGCTTTTCTCTATCTACTTTCTACAACCCATCCTTGTTTTTTGGGGATTAACTACCAAAGAGATTGATACTTCAGTTATAAGTGCCTCTTTTATCTTCATGCTTGTAGTATTTTGTGCACTTATGATAAGTTTTTTTCTATCCAATATATTTTTTACAAATCAAAAAGATCGTTCTATTGCTACTGTTTCTAGTATCGTAGGAAATACTGGAAATCTTGGTATTCCTTTAGGTATTGCTCTTTTTGGAATAGATTCAATTATCTATACAAGTATCATCAATTTAGTAAATGTTTTTTTAGTGTATGTGATCGGTGTTTATTTCTATGCAAGAGGAAATTTTTCTGCAAGTGAGTCGATAAAGAGTATCTTTAAATTGCCAGTTATTTGGTTTGGATTATTAGCAATTGGGTTTAATTATCTAGGGTTTAAACTTCCCAAAGAGATACTGTTTCCTATGGAGATGGGAGCCTATACCACGATGGTCATTCAACTTGCAATCTTTGGCATGTATCTTTATGGCGTAGTATATAAAGAGATTGATTGGAAGCTTTTTAATTTTGTGACAGTCATGAAGTTTATGCTTATTCCTCTAATATCTATAATTGTTTTAAATATGTTTGAACTTGATGATTTAGTTTATAATGTCATTTTATTAGAACTTCTTGTACCGTTAGCTGTAATGAATGTCAATCTTGCTTCACTGTACGACTGTAAACCTACACAAGTGGCATTTTTGATATTTGCAACTTCAGTGATATTTTTGTTTTATCTTTTTGGTGTTGTGGAATTTTTATTTCGTTAACATGTTATAATTAACTTATGAAAATACCTGATATATTACATGAAATTTCAACGAAACTTACCTCTGTAAATGCCAAAGCAATCATTATAGGTGGAAGTGTAAGAGACCATTTTTTAAATTTACCAATTAAAGATTATGATATTGAAGTTTATGGATTGTCTACGATTGATGAATTAGAATCACTTTTAAAAGTGTATGGAAAAGTGAAGTTAGTGGGTAAAAGTTTTGGTGTTTTAAAGTTTGTTCACAAGGGACAAGAGTATGATTTTGCATTTCCAAGACGCGAGAAAAAGAGTGGAGTAGGGCATAAGGGCTTTGATGTAGTGAGTGATGGCTTTATGAGTTACACAGAGGCATCAAAAAGGCGTGATTTTACGATAAATGCAATGGGTTATGAAATATCGAAAAATAAGTTTTTAGACCCTTTTGATGGTATGTATGATGATAAAATCAACCTTGTAAATGCCAGCATCACAACTTACGATGAAATAAAATTGTCAGATTCTTTTTCTTTACCAGTTAGAGGTGGTCTTACCTTAAATCCTGTATC
>JADGDK010000020.1:13065-31552 GCA_016744895.1 Campylobacterales bacterium
GGTTTATAGAGGGATTCAATTTTGTGCAAGACTTGATTATGAAATGGCTGAAGAGACTAAAAAACTCTGCATGACTATGGTAGAAAATGGTGATCTTGAAGAGTTACCCAAAGAGCGTGTTTTTGAAGAGATCAAAAAGCTACTTTTAAAAGCAGAAAAACCCTCTATAGGATTTGAGCTATTAAAAGAACTTCATATACTTAGATATTTTCCAGAACTTTCTACAAAAAATTGGATTGTATTAGATAGGTTATCATCTCATAAAAATATTCGACTTTCGTTGGCAATTTTAACTTTTGGTTTAGATGAGGAAAAAGTTGAACAATTTATGCTGCGTCTTAGTGATGAAGTAAAGCTCATCGCTTCTGTCAAATCTTTGGTAAAAGGACATACCAAAGTGTTACAAAATGATCTTAACGATGTAGAGATTAGAAGACTATCAACAACGGTTGATATGAAAGAGTTAGCAATTATTTGTGAAAACAGGTCTATTTTAGAGCGTGCAAAAGTATTAGGTGTTGATCAACATGCTCCCAAAGAGTTACTACAAGGTCGTGATCTTATAGCCTTAGGATATAATCCTTCAGGAGTGTTTTCAAAAATATTGTCTGAGGTGTATGAGTTGCAAATTCAAGGAAAAATAATAAACAGAGATGAAGCATTAAAGTATGTAAAGGAGTATCCATGGCAATAGCGATTATGTGTTCAGGTGGAGATAGTGCAGGTATGAACCCTGCAATTAAAACTTTTGTAGAAAGAGCATTACTTGATGATGAAAAACCATATCTGATTTATGATGGATTAGAGGGATTGATAGATAATAAAATTTCACCTGCAAGTTATCAAGATGTTTCAAATATTGTGCATCGTGGGGGAACTATTATCCGATCATCAAGATCCAAACGATTTTTTGAGTATGAGCACCGAAAAATAGCCTATAAAAATTTGCAGGCTTTAGGGATTGATAAAATTGTAGTTTTAGGTGGAGATGGTTCATTTAGAGCCATGGGACAATTTTATGCTGATTTTAAAATAAACTTTGTTGGAATTCCCTCTACAATTGACAATGATATCTTTGGTACAGATTATTGTTTGGGTGTAGATACTGCTCTAAATGTCATTCGTGTCTCTATAGATCAGATAAGAGATACAGCCTCTTCATTTAGAAGGGCTTTTGTGATAGAGACGATGGGAAGAGACTGTGGCTATCTTGCGCTTGTTTCTTCTATCACAAGTGGTGCTGAAGTGTGTATCATTCCTGAGTTAGAGTTTGATTTGAAAAGCCTTGGTGCAAGATTAAAATCCCAAATTACAAATGGAAGAATTTATACACTCTGTATCGTTTCAGAAGGTGCAAAAATCACTAATGAAGTTGCAAGATGGGTAGAAGAAGATGTTGGCATGCAAGCAAGAGTAACCATTCTTGGTCATACCCAAAGAGGTGGAAAACCTACCGTTTATGATCGTCTGATGGCTTTTAAATTTACGACAATGGCAGTGGATAAACTTTTAAGTGATGAAAAAAGTAACGAAGTGATCGTGTTTAAAGACTCAAAGTTTGAGTTTGTGTCAATTAAACATATTAACAGCCAAAAATATAAGATCAATCCAGAGCTATTAGTCTTGGCAGATAGGATGGTAAGGTAATTAACTAAAAGAAGTAGAACTTATATTTTTCCGCTTCTTTTTCTTTTTGTTGTCAGTTTCATCTCCGTATCCGTACCCATAACCATATCCGTACCCATATCCTGATCTTTTCTCTTGGGTGGCACCATTTAAGATCAAACCGACAGATTGAATATCTTTCTCTTCAACCAATTTAGCAAACTCTTTGATAAGCCCTTTTTCTGTGTAATTTGCTCTGATGACAAGTAACATAAGATCGACATACTCGTGTAGAGTATTTGCATCACTGATGAGCCCAATAGGTGAGGTATCTATCACGATAAATTCATACTTTTCCATCAAGTTTTTCATGACTGTTTTAAAATTTTTGCTCAACAACAGCTCTGCTGGATTTGGTGCTACTGGACCTGCTGGAAGGAAGTCTAGATGTTCATTAATTGGAATTAAAACTTCTTCATATGCATATTTGTTTACCAAGACATCACTCATACCTACATCATTTGTTTTGTGAAACTCTTGATAAAGTCTTGGTTTTCTCATATCAAGATCCATCACAAGTACTTTTTGAGAAGCTATAGAAAGGATCTTGGAAAGTCCTGAAGAAATAGTAGTTTTACCCTCTTTGGGTATAGAGGATGAGACCATGATCACCTTGCAGTTTTTATGTTTTGGTATAATGTACTGTACATTAGTACGCAGTGCACGAAAAGACTCTTTAAATGCATATTTGTTTTTAAAAAATGGTACGATACCATATATCGAGTGCTTGGAAAGTTTTTCGAGATCTTCAGAAGTTCGGATTTGAGTATCCATAAGTGCTCTGAGAAATGCCAATGCGATACCTAAAATTAGACCGACTAAAAAACCAGCTGCGACTAAAAACTTTTTGTTTGGTTTGATTGGAAATTTTGGTGTTAAAGCTTCATCGATGACTTTTGTGTTACTTACTACTGATGCTTTTTTGATCTCTATCTCCATTCGTTTTTCCAATAAAAATGTATAGATATTTTCAGTAAGTGTGAAGTTTCTTTTGAGATCACCAAGCTTCATGTTGATAGCAGGGAGAGATTTTAGTGTGTTTTCATCTTTGTAGATCTCTTGAGTTAGTGTCTCATTTTGTAAAGCCATAGTTTTATGAATCTGAGCAATAGATTTTTTTACATTGTTATCTAGTTGCCCGATCTCTTGCTGTAGCAGGCTTATGTTTTTGTTAAAGTATCTATTAATATTGTTAGTGGTGCGTTGTAAATCTTTTTTGAGTTGTTTTATCCTTGGATGGTTGGAGGTAAAATCTTGAGATAGTGTATATAAAAGTTTCTCTTTGTCTCGTGTGATTTGTAGTAGGACATTTAACTCTACATCTTGAGTAATTGATACTCTTTGATCATTTTTTTGAGTTTTTAGAAGTGATAAACGTTCTTTCTTTGCACGTATTGCTTCTATCCAGACATTTATCTGTTGGGTGTTGATACCACTACTCTCTAGGGCAAAAACATCGATAAAGTTTTGAGATCTTTTATTTTTGATATTGTCTAGTGTGCTTAGTTTATTTCTAACATTTATTAACTTCTCTTCATTTTGTACAAGTTTTTGGAGTATACTACTATCTGCACTTTCTGAACTTGCTCTAATGTTTTCAGATTGGAAAATCTGTAGTTTTTTACCATAGTTTTTGAGTGTACTTTGCATAAATTCTAAACGCTCATCTAGAAAGATAAGTGTTTTTTGGTTTTGCGTTGTTTTACTCTCGAGTTGATATTCGATATAGATATTTGCAATTTCATCAACGATCTTTTTTGCACGATTTGGTAGTGTATCGGTGTACGTGATCTCTAGTAGGTCATCAGATGGTTTTCTGATTTGAAGATTGTTGATGATGTTCTGTGTCAAGCTTAATTTGTCAGTATTGATAGAAAAGAGATAGAAAGGGGCGTCTATAGATCCTTTTATCTTATTGATCTTGATCGCATAAAGATCTAGAGGAATAACTTTACCATAAGTATGAGTACTGTTATATCCTGTTATTTCATTTGTGAGGATGAAGCTATCGCTGGTTTGTGGTGTGAGTTTAAATGTTGAGTTTTTGATAATTCGATCTGTATTTAACAGCTCTACTTTAAAATGAAGATTGTCCCGCTCTAAATTTTTATAATTGTAGTTGATAAAGTATTTTACTTCTAAATCAACTCTATCTAAGACTTTAGCGATGATATTTCTTGATTTGAGTATGCGTATGTTTGTATCAAGACCACCTGTATTTGGTTTCGCTGATCCTGGAAGTAAAAGAGCTAAGTCATTTGACTGTTTTGTCTCTATCCCTATTAATGTACTTGTAGCATAGATAGGTACTAAAAAATAAGCATAGAGTGTCACTGCGAAAGTAAAAAGAAGTGTGGTAAAAATGATACTCCACTTGTACCTTCCGAGAGTAGCAAAAATAAATTGTATATCTAATTCGTTATTATCTTTCACTAGTCTCGTCCATTTGTAATATAGTCAATTGATAGATAGGTTCCAAGCATACTAGATACTACACTTAAAATTGGAGTAAAGTCATCTATAGTAACTTTGACTGATTTCATGTATCTTGGCTGTACATAGACAATGCTATTTGCAGGTATCATCAAATCGCTAGCATTTAGTGAAGACATCTTTGTGAGATCTACGATCCTCGCTTTTTGCGCACCTAATGTTCCGCTAATAATTTGTATAGCATTTCTTTTGGCATGGTCAGTCAAGTCTCCAGACTTGGCAAGTATCTCAAAGAGTGATATTGTAGATGATGAAATCTCTAACATGCCAGGTGTATTTACTTCACCAAGTACATACACGCGTTTGTTTGAGATTCGGACTTTGACATATGGCTGGGTTAGATACTTTTTATAATTTTGTGTCAGCATTTCACTTGCCTGCTGCTCTGTAAGACCTTGAAATCTCACTTCGTTTATGATAGGTAAAAAGAGTGTACCGTCCATATCTACTATATAGTCTTGCTTATTAGTTTGCACTGTTGTTAAAGCACTTTCTGTGTTTAGATCATTTATCTGCTCTATAGAAACTTTTCTTGATCTATTGTATACATCAATTTGTAGTGTATCCCCTGGTAAAATTTTACTTTTATACTGAAAGTTTAGAGGGTATTCATGCGTATAAGAATGTGAGTCTATAGTAAGTTCATCTTTTGGAAAGATACTATTTAAAAAGCCTGGATTTTTTGCCTCAGAGATAGAGTCAGTGACATCTTCTCGATCTTCTTGAAATAGTTTATATTTTGAACTACATCCTGAGAGGAGTAATATAAGTAAAATTACGAGTATTTGGTACTTCAATCTAGATCCTATAATATTTTAATTATATTATATTACTGAAGTTAAGATTTAAATATACTGTATTTATTTAAAATTAAATACTAATAATTTAATTTATTTAAAATAATAAATTAAATATTTGCATGGTTATTTGTACTTTTTTTATCAAATCCCCACAAATTATATTTTTTTGGATTATCAAGTACTTCTATTATAGTATCTTTATACTTTTGTATAATGATATTATCACTAAATTGAGAGATCACTTTTTTTCTTCCATTTTGACCCATTTTGACCCTCTCTTGTTCACTAAGCTCTATTGTCTTTATAAGGGCATCTACTAAACTTTTTGAATCTTTGACATGACATAAAAATCCATTGATGCCATCATCCACAACATCTCTACATCCTGGTACATCTGTAGTCACTATAGGTTTAGCCATACTTGCAGCTTCTAGTAGGGATCTTGATAATCCTTCTCTATAAGAGGGGAGTACGATACACGAAGCATTGGAGATATATTTTTTGATATCATCAGTATGTCCTTTGTATTCTATCAGACCTTCTTTGATCCACTCATTAAGTGTCAGTTTATTGATAGCTGTAGGATTTTTTTCATAAAGACTGCCTACGATTTGAAACTTTACATTTTTATATTTTTTTTTCACTATTTTTACTGCCTCGATATACTCACTGATCCCTTTGTCTTTGATGAGTCGTCCAATAAATAAAAAAGTAAGTTTTTCAGGTTGCAAAGTTGTTGGAGAAAAGAACCTAGTATCTATTCCTGAACCAGGTATAAGCTCTGTGACTCCTTCATCTATAAGATTGTTTTTTATAAATAATTCTCTATCATAACTATTTTGAAAAAAGACTTTTCCTGAAAACTTGAGTGTCAATTTATAAAGTATTCGTGCAATTTTGGAGCTTAGATGATTATTCAAAAAAACAGTCCCTAGTCCTGAAATATTGCTAATGGTTGATTTTTTTAAAAAGGCTGCTGCTAAGTTTCCATAGATATTTGGTTTGATGGTATAGTGGAGTATGACATCTGGGTCTATTTCACGATAGAGTTTTAGCAGGTGAAAAAAAAGTCTTAATTCTTTTGTTGTATTTGTACTGTCATTGTCAAGATGAAGATGATGATACACAAATCCCTCTTTTTCAAATAACTGAGAGTATTCATCCCTTGGAGCTATAACTACGATATTATATCCCTCATTTTGTAGGGCTTTGAGGAGGTTTAGTCGAAAATTGTAGACATTCCATGAAGTGTTAATCACTATTGCAACTGTTTTTTTAGAGTTGTTCAAGTGTGATTACCCCATTTATGTTTTAATTTATATATAGAGTATCTTTTTTTAGCTTAAAAAATTAAATTATTTTTATTATTTATGGATTATAAAGTCTCACTTTTTTACTATAACCACTTTTCTCTCCACATCTCAAACATTAACACAAACCATAGTAGTGAAATGTTGATACTTTTACCTTTATAATAATCGTTTTTTATCTTTAAGAGTTCATCTACATTGTAGATACCACTTTGCAGAAGTCTCTTTTTTTCAAGGTAGCAGTCCAAAATATCTCTTAAGTCACTTTTGAGCCATTCGTTTAGGGGGATCTGAAAACCAGACTTTGGTCTCTCAATGAGCTCTTTTGGGATGTACTTATAGAGCACTTCTTTTAAGAGGTACTTTCCTGAACCATTTTTATACTTTAGAGAAGAGGGTATATGTGCAGAGAACTCTATGATAGTATGATCGAGTAGCGGTTCCCTCGCTTCAATACTTACTGTCATAGAAGCACGGTCGACTTTTGTTAAAACATCATCTACCATAAATGTTTTATAGTCACAAAGTGCCATTTGGTCAAGTGGTGATAGATGAGAAACTTTGTCAAAAATAGCGAAGCTACTTAGATTAAAGTCGATGTTGTTGTCAATGAGTATTTTGTCTAAAGTGTTGTTATCAACGTAAGAGCTAGCGTTGATAAACATATCTGCAAAATTGTCACTATTGATGGCATTTTTAAACTTTTGGTACTTGTCTTTGATATTTTTTTGTTTTTTAGCAGCAGGAAGGAGGTTATTTACTTTTTCGACAACTTCATTAGAGACAGTACTTGTGAGTGCTTTAATAACCATTTTTTTAAATTTTGAGTTTTGTAAATGTGCTATTTTTTCTAAAGCAAAGTATTTGCTATACCCTGCAAAGGCTTCATCTCCACCATCTCCACTCAGAACGACGGAGACTTTTTCCTTAGCAAGTTTTGAGACGAGTAGGGTAGGTAAGGCAGAACTATCACCAAAAGGCTCATCGTACATTGTAGGTAACTCTTTAACAATATCAAGCATATCATCTTTAGTACAGTAGTACTCTGTATGGTCTGTTCCTAGATAGGTGGCTATCTCTTTTGCAAAGGTAGCTTCATTGTAGCCTTTTTCTTCAAACCCTATAGTAAATGTTTTTAGAGGAGTAGAAGAGTCTTTTTGTAAAAGGGCTGTCACGAGAGAGCTGTCAACACCACCACTTAAAAAAACACCTACAGGTACATCAGATACCATGCGTAGTTGAAAGGAGTTTAGTAGTGTTTTTTCTAGGTTTTTAACTATCACTTCTTCACTATCTTGTGATTTGTCTTCTAAAAATGCATGCTCTACACTCCAGTACTCTTTTTCTTCAAAGCTATTGTTCTCTACATCTACGACGAGATAATGTCCAGGTTTGAGTTTATAGGTATCTTTAAAGATTGTCAAAGGTGCTGGGATATAACCAAAACGAAAGTAGTAAGGAAGTGCTTTTGGCTCTATACTCTTTTGAAACTTTGGATGTTTATAAAATGTCTTTAACTCACTACCAAATAAAAAGAGCTTATCATTGTGATGATAGTAAAGAGGTTTTATACCTGTTCTATCTCTAAAGATAAATAGCTTTTCTTTTTTATTATCGTAGATAGCAAAGGCAAACATCCCTCGAAACTTTTGTACACATACTACACCCCAAGCATGAAAAGACTTGAGTATAACTTCTGTATCTGTATGCGATGTAAACTCGTAACCTTTTTGAACAAGTTCTTTTTTAATCTCTTTAAAGTTATAGACTTCACCATTATGGATAATAGTCAGGTTATCATAAATCATAGGTTGATTTCCTAGGGCGGTTAGGTCTAGGATAGAGAGTCTACTATGTCCTAGACCTACCTGATAGCTTTCTTTTATGAAAAATGAATTTCCTGTACTATCAGGCCCACGGTGGGTAATGGTGTCTATCATCTGATTTAGAAGTATTTCAGTAGAATCTTTGTTGTAGTCTACCAATCCAATAATACCACACATGTTATAATCCCTTTCTTTATAATTTTATATCGGACTTGTCTGCTTTTTCTTTATCTTCTTGCATGGCCATAGCCACACCGATCAAGATCAACATTGCTGGTAACACTTGTAGTTTAAATCTTACAGCTATTCCCAAGTTAGTTGGTGAGATGATAACATATAAAAGAGACCACGCAAAAATCAATGATATATAAAATCTTAAATATCTATTGTTATAAATATCTTTCCAATTTTTAAAAATATACTTGTAAGAGAGATAAAATAAAATAATATTTTCTACCGCAGCCATAGCTGTAAAAGGATTTCGTATATCCCAAGGCATAGGTCGATAAAGTGAAGTAAAAAGATTGGGAATATAGTAAAGCAAATAGTCTCCTATACCTCTTATAGCGTGGACTCCAACACTGCTCCCCAAAGAAGTACCGGTGCCTGAAAGAGCTGCTGATGTTTCTGTCATCTTTAAGAATACTTCATCAAAAGATGACAGACCTTGTGTTTTCAAAAACTGAAGTGCAATCAGAGAGAATATGGGAAAGACCATAAGAAAAATAATAAAATTTTTAACAGAGTTTATCTTGATATAATATACAAAAATACTTGTCATCATGATAACAGACCACCATGAGCGGATATAGGAAACCCACCAGATCGCTATGATCATCATTAATATATATTTTAGTTTTATATTGTCTATTATATGGATAAAAGCATAAGAAAAAAGTCCGATAAAAAATAGATTTAACGGATCTTTTCCTAAAATAGAAGACCAAAACAATACAGTAGGAAATAGAAAAAAGATATAGATAAATCTATTATCAATTTTTAGATTACTTTTTTTCATAATATATTCATATGTTTTATAAAGTAAGAATACACCTAAAAAACCGATAAAAGCATTTAATACTTTTAAGGAATAATAACTATCTCCGACTAAATAGGTAAAGTAACTATTTATAGAAGCTATATTTTGTGTTCCTGTTCCATCTATGGCCGGAAAATGGCGGACAAATGCCCTCATCGCATAAAAGTATGTATCCATACCACGATACTTCATTTCATAAAACAACATAAAGATAAGTGTTACTGCAAATCCTTTTATAACCCAAATATTTAATAAGTTTTTATTTTTTGTAAATAGTAATATAATGGTTATACTTATAAAAGTTAAAATACCTAGAAAAAATTCATAATAGTAAGTATTGCTATATTTTTCTACCCATCGTACTTCAAATACTGATCTACTTAACGATTCGAGATTGACCAATATTTCAAAAAAAGCGATAAAGAGGAGTAAAGCTATAACGATCATGCGTTTATCTTTCATTTCCCTCCTTATCTTTAAATGATATTAAGTTAATGTTAGCATATTTTTATAGAAAATAAAAAATATTTCATTTTTAGAAACTGTTTTTTATAAGTTTAGAATAAAGTTCGCAATTTTTATCATAATTAAACTCATCTTCTATCTTCTTAAAATTATTCTGAGACATTTTTTTTATTAATTTTTCATTTAAATAGAGTTTTTCAAAAGCATCAAACCACTCATCCACAGTTTCTACTAAAAAACCATTTTTGTTATTTTGAACCAATGTACAGTTGATGCCAACAGGCGAAGCTATAACAGGCTTTTTGCAAGACATATACTGCACTAGTTTAAACCCACACTTTCCTTTACTCCACGGATTATTATGAAGTGGCATAATACCTACATCAAAGTTCAATATATTTTCTATCTCTTCCTCTTCTGACCAAGGAATGATATTAAGATGATATTTCTCTATATCATTATTTGATAGTAAGTTTTTATCAAATCCTACCAAAGAAAATTGAACATTTTGGTAAGTTTCTGAAAACTTTTTTATAGTTGGTAAGATGTCTAGGATATAAATACTTGTTGTTCTTGAGCCTATCCATCCAATTACAAAAGTAGCATTTTCTTTTTTCTTAAAAGTCTGCATTTTCTTTTTATAGTTATCTAACAGTACAACTGTAGGTAATCGCATAATATTTTCATTATGTTTTTTAGCGTAAGATTCTAAATACTCATTGCAAACTATGACATGAGTAGCATGAGTTATCACTTTAGCTATCTTATCTTTTAAAAGTGTATGTATGATCTTGTTTTCATTCATATCATATTTATGAAATATGGCATCATCGTAATCGACTATATATTTGATACCCCTTTTATGTAAAAGGTATTCAAATATAGCAGGAAAATAAGGGAAGAGTTCATACTCTATCAAAACTAAATCGTATCTTTTTTTGAAGATTAGTAAGTCTAGTAGAAGTATAAACCTAGCGACATAAGAAAAAATCACAACAGATGTTTTTTTGATTTTATTTGATTTTATGAAATATGATCTGCCAAAGAGTGGTTTTATAGTCATCTCTATATCATTTTCTTTAAAACAATTTTGATAGTTATAAAAACGGTATCGGCTACTTGGTCCTTCATAGGAGTATTTTGTAAGTTCTAAAACATTCAATGATATCATAAAGTACTATAGGTGTTCACTATGCATTTCTGTTGCCTATCTTGAGTATCTCCATCGCTCATATCATCAGTCATCTGTACAGCTCTGTAATAGTATACAAACTTATTCATTATAAAGCCACCCTAGGCATCATGAGACGAATCATACCCGGCGGTGTGGTAAGAACGTTCACTTGCAAGAAGGCGGCGATATGTGCCGTATAGGAAATCCAACAGCTTCTCATTATTTGGGTAATCCCTGTATGACTTTGGCGGCAGTGCCAATATCTCTTCAAACTCTTGAAGCGTCAGTCCGAACTTTTTAGCCACATAGGATTTTTCTTCCTCGATGGTAGCAGCATCAAATGAGGGCTCTTTTAGTCTTTCAATTGCATCTTTTCGGTTAATGATACCATTACAAATTTGTGCCGAAAGTGTACATTTTCGATAGTCCACTTGGAATTTGAGGGGCTGCAAATAACTAAGGACAAGTCTAGTAAACATGGACTCATGATGAACCCCTCCGTATTCAATCCACCCAAGCTCTTCTTTTAAAGTTGTCATTGCATCCGGTTTAGAATAAGGGGTGTGATTCAGTGGATAGGCAATGCGAATGCCTTTAATAAACTTGTAATAAGTTTCTGATAGGTAATCAAACGTTGGATACGAGCTGATCTTTCTCGTACCAAATTGGCGATGGATAGACTTCAAGAGCTTAGAATCCTTAGGATAATAGAACCAAGTTCGAGGCAGTATAGCTTCACCTGCGAGGTTTCCGCCACTAAGAATATATTTAACATTATACTCAGCAGCCACCTTATGCAGAGCGTAGGGAATGGCGACATCAGTCGGAATCTCCATCTCTACAATGGAGGCTTTTAGGAAAGTAAGTTGTATGTCTTTGAACTCTTCCCAGTTGAGAACATAACTGACATAGTCAATATCCAGTTTGTTGCAAATGGTCTTAATATTTTTAACTGCCTCTTCAGAATTCCAGCCATTGTCCATGTGAACGGCCAAAGGACGCAACCCAAGTTTTTTGGCCAAGTAACAAGTGTAGGAGCTGTCGACTCCACCACTCACACCAATCACACAATCATAAGGATTGTTTTTTCCTTTGACCTTTATTTTTTCGGTGATAGTCTGTAGTTCCTTATCTGACGACTCACCTTGATAGATTAGGCCTTGAACCCGATGCAAATAAGCCCGACAATGGTTACACTGACCATTCTCATCGAACACAATCTCCGGATCTGTTGTATCCATTACACAGTAAGTACACTGTTGATATTCTCTTTTATTCCACATATTATTTCCTTATATTTAACTTTTAAAAATTGTTCGAATCTCGGATTGCGAGGGATAGTTAATTAACACTCCTCGTCTCGCCCCGTGAAAAATAAAAAAACTGCCAGCACCGACACTGCTTGCGAATCCCTCTTGACAAGCCAGCTTAAGATCACACATAGAACCAGCTCCACCAAGGGCTACAACAGGTATGGAGACAGCTTCCGACACCTCTTTGATAAGCTGGATATCATAACCACTCATCTTGCCATCATGGTCAATTGATTGGACGATCAGCTCACCCGCACCGTTATCTTCCATTATCTTTGCAAAATCTATAGGGGTGTAATGAGTCGCTTTGCTACCGCCGTGTGTCCAGATCCTATTCCCCTTCAAAAAACGGCTTTTTACATCCATGCAAACGCTAATTGTAGAAGTGCCAAAGTTACTCGAAGCTTGTTTGATGAAGTCAGGATTTTGTGCTGCAGACGTGCAAATCACGACTTTCTCAGCACCTGCTGAAGTTAGCCGTCCGATATCTTCCAGCGTCCGTATACCTCCCCCAACGGAAAACGGCATGTTTGCCTCTGAACCGACATCTTTCACAAACTCTGTAGAGATAGTCCGGTTCTCTTTTGATGCCAGTGTATCGAGAAATACTAGCTCATCTGCTTCCAAATCATTAAAGATTTTTACCGCGTTAATTGGGTCGCCGATATAACGCTCGTTTTTGAACCTCTCGGTTTTCACTAAGCTTCGGTTTTGCAATAACAATATAGGAATCACTCGTGGTCTGAACATAAATTTAAATCCTGATAAAATTTCTTAGCAGTATAATGCCTGCTTCGTGGCTCTTTTCGGGGTGGAACTGCACCCCGAAAATATTTTCTTTCTCAATAGCTGATACAAACAGATAGGAGTAGTCCGTCTCAGTGAGCATGTCCGATGCTTCATTTGCTAGAAAATGGAAGCTATGGACAAAATAGAATTCTGAGTTCTCAGGAATTCCTTTCAAAAGAGGGCTCTCTTTTATTTGTCTGGCCTGATTCCATCCCATATGGGGTACTTTATATCGTAGCCTATCTTCAATCCTGAACCGAGTAACTGTTCCATCAACCCAGCCAAGACCATCTGCATCACCCTCTTTACTGTGCTTGGCCATCAGTTGCATGCCTAGGCAGATGCCAAGCACGGGTGTCTTGCGATGTAAAACTGCCTCATTTAGTGCTTCAACCAGCCCAAATTCATGCAGATTCTGCATGGCACGTCCAAAATGCCCGACACCGGGCAGAATAAGCTTTTTGGCCTGCAAAACATCTTTGGGCTTTGAAGATACATGGCATTCAGCACCAGCCTGGCGAAGTCTTCTTTGTATAGAATGGATGTTTCCCATACCATAATCAATGATTAAAACTGAATTATCCATCATATACTTCTCTCATCGGTAGGAACTCATTAAACAGCTTGATCAAACGCTTGGCGTTATAAGCAGCGTCATACTCAGGTAATATCTCTCTCTGACTGAAATAATCCGAATCACTAGACGCTAGCAACCATAACAGATGTTTTTGAATACCTTCAACATCATCACGCAAAACACAAGTACCCAATCCATTATTCTTGATTAAGTGGTGTATTTCACTGCCTTCATCTACAAGTGCAAGGATTGGCTTTCTTGCTAACATGTAATCGAGGGTTTTTGAAGGAAAAAAGACCCTCAGTTCGGGCTCTTTGACTGGCATATCTATCAACAAAAGCACATCCGAAGAGCGCTGAAATTCTAATACCTTTTTGTACTCCATTGCATCAAAGAAGGTTAAGCAGTTACAGTGATACTTTTCTAGGAATTCTCGGTTCTTTCGGTCAGTACTTCCGATAAAAACAATGTCCAACTTATTCTGTATCTCTTTCGGCAATGCTCCAATAGCGTTGAGCAAAGGTTCTGGTGATCTATCCCCCGCTAAGCTGCCAGTATGCACGATTCTCAACCGCTTGTCTTTTGCACGAGGTTCATTGGGCATGTCTGCCATGTCCTCTGAATCAAAAACATTTGGAAAGAATTTAATCTTATGGGTCAACTTTGGGTATTTTCTATGGTAAAACTTCAGAGTTTTACTTGATGTTACGCAAATGGCATCTGCCATTTTGAAACACTCCTCCTCTTTTTTTTGTTGATAAGCCTTCGATTTTCCTTGATACCTCATTTCAGGGCAATCAGCCCAAATATCACTTAAGTGCATGATCCACGGTACATTGAAGTGTTTTTTCAACTTGCAAGCCATGACAGAGGAGCTGAGAGGAAATGCTCTGGAGTAGATCAGAGAGGGAGGATTTTGTAGTTGTTGTACTACCCGATTCGCCTGCAAGTGGAAACTAAACTTTGAATCAGGGGAATGAATCAGCCATGGAGCAACTTTACGAAGTAAAAAGTTGGTATATTTGTTCTCATAAATAGGCACCTCTATCTTCTGGTGAACACTATCTGCCAACCCTTCCAAGGAAGCATCATATGTCATGTTCAGTGTCGGATGAGGAGAGGTCACCACATCTATATCAAATTGAGTTTTCCCTTCGCGCAGAAGATATTTCAGATATTTGGCAACCTGCAGCCCTTCCGCATCGGACTTCGGAGGAAAAGCAATACTTACAAAAAGAACATTCAGTTTTTGATCTCTCATAATTAAACCATCATCTCTTCATTGATTATAAGTTTTTGAATATCCTCTATAGTTAACCACTCATCATTTTTTCCAGAATCATATTCAAAACCATTTTCTACAGCCAAACCTCCTGTTTTACTACAATACTCTTCTCTATCCCAGTTTCCTTCAGATGGGCAGATGATATAGTAGTTATCTCTTTGAACTGCATCATAGGACTCTTGTACTGTCAACATCACTTCATGAAGTTTCTCACCTTTTCGTATGCCTATAACTCGATGTTCAACCTCTGGAGCAACAGCTTTTGCAACATCTGATATTTTATATGATGGCGCAATAGGTACGACAACTTCTCCACCCCATCCATTTTGTAATGCATATATAACAAGATCGATACTCTCTTGAAGTGTTATACTAAATCGAGTCATTTTTTCATCAGTGATAGGCAAAAAACCGTCCTCTTTTTTCTTTAAAAAGAAAGGTACGACTGACCCTTTACTTCCAAATATATTTCCATATCTTACAACCGAAAACTTTATATCATTTTCCATTTTTTCGCTATCTGCAAAGATAAATAGCTTTTCCAATAATAATTTTGAAGCACCATAGACATTGATAGGGGAAGCAGCTTTATCTGTCGAAAGTGCCACAACTTGCTTGATGCCATTTGCTAAAGATGCATCAATAACATTTTGTGAACCTAAGATATTTGTCTTTACACTTTCCATCGGGTTTTGCTCAGATGCTGGTACATGCTTCATTGCTGCTGAGTGTATTACTATATCGATACCTTGTGTCACCTGCATCATTCTCTCTTTATCTCGTACATCTCCTAAAAGATACTTGATAGGATACTCTTTTGGAGAAAATTCACTTGCCATAGCGTGTTGCTTTTGTTCATCTCTTGAAAATATTAGAACTTTTTTAATCTTTGGATACTTCTTAAGTATATAACGGACAAAGGCTTTTCCAAAAGAGCCGGTTCCACCTGTAAGTAAAATTGTTTTGTTATTTAGCATACTATTCCCTCCTTTTTATGTTGTTAAGCTAATAAATGCTTCTTTAAACTTTTGATTCAAAACATCAAATCCTCTATATTCTAATCCAACTTCCCGACAATGCTTACGAAGTTCATCTCTGTCTTGTGTTAAGTATGCTCTGATTTGAGGTACAGCCTTTTTGATCTCATCTTCTACAAAACCGTCTACCACGATACCAACATCTTTTTCTGTAGCATAAATATAATCTTCAGATACTCCTTTGTTGATTAAAAATGGTAAACCGGCACATAGATATTCACCAACTTTTATATTTGATATAAACTTTTTAGAATCTCCTTGTGGTACGGAGATGACAGCAAAATCAGAAGCAAAATGATACTTATGAATATTTTCATAGTCACTATGAGTAATGGTATAATCATTTGGTGAAACTTTAGCACTATCAAATAGTTCTTTAACTTCTTCATCAGTGTGTGGTGTGACTATAAGCAGATGAAACCTAGGTTCTGCCTCTTTAATCCACCTATACATCCATGCAAACTCTTCACGATAATACAGATCACCAAATTTTCCAGGGTAGTAGAGCACCCATGCATCTTTATCGATACCTAGTTTTTCTCTAGTCTCAATTCTCTCCGATTTATTAAAAATAAACTTTTTATCATTAGCAACTGTAGGTATACGAATAAACTCTGATTTAGACTTCCATATGTCTTCTACTCTCTTTTGCATAAAAATTGTACCAGAAGCAATCGTGGTGGCATACAAAACAGCTTTTTTCTCTAAGAAATGAGAAATCTTATATTGTAGTCCCGTTTCACTCCACATACCATTATCAATAGCATACTCACTATGTGGTTCAAATTGATATAAAAATAGTTTTATACGTAGTGGCATAGCATATGTATATGCATATGTTCCTGCTACTGAACCAAGAGTTACTATGTGGTTATAGCCTTTCAATCGTAGTTTAACTACTGCTTTAAATCCGTCCCATAAGTCTAAAAACTTATTTTTTAACTCTTTACCTGGGTGCCAAGTGAGTTGCGTCCATTCTAGTCCTTGTTCTTTCCATTTTGATACTAAAGCTTCTTGTTCCTTTGTGAGTGGAAATTCAGGATTTTCATAAGTAATCAAATGAAATTGATAAGGATTATTTTCATCTTCTAAATAGTCCTTGATATAGAGCCAAAAATTTGACTGGATTAGTGCGTCAAAAAAGCGGTTATATAAAAAGATGATTATTTTTGGTTTTGATTGTTTCATTGTTAAATTTCCTTTGTTATGTATTTACGAATCAATAAAAGAACTTTTTCAAGTTGTTTCTCATAGCTACTATCTTCCGCATATAATATTCTTTCTTGCTGTTTTTCTTTTGAATTATAAAAATCTAAATTTTTCACTACTTCATCAAATTTTTGTAAATACTTATCAGAATCATCTAGCATTTCAAGTAAATGTCTTTTATCTTTGTACTCATCAGTATAAGTAGCAATAGTTACTTTACCACTATATAGATATTCAAGTATTTTATGTGAATTTGCTAATTGTTCTCTATACTCATCTACTCTATAAGCTAGTAGAGAGATATCTATTTTTTCCAAAATGGTAGGGATGAGTGTACTCTCTACTCTTCCCCACCAAATAATATTTTTCATCTCTTTGCAAATTTTATATAAAGTACCTTGTGGAGAATAACTACCAATAAAATGAAATGTAATATTTGAGTACTTTGTAGTAAGCTTATATAATATATCTTCGTTAATATAAATCATGTCAAGATTTCCAATGTAAGCTACATTGATACTATTATGATTAAATCTATCTTCTTGAGTTTTAGACAAACTACTTTTTTGATTTGTAAAATTGATTCCATGAGTGATTTTGAAAACCTTTTGATTATAAGGCAGTAAATCTCTTTTGATAAAATCTGTCACACAAAAGCAAATATCAGCACTACTAGAAGCTTCTTTGATATGAAAGTTTTGATTAGAATCTACTTGATGGTATATCTTTAATCTATCTTCTGCAAAATTCAGATCATAAAATCTTGAATTTTCAAAAAGCCATATAATATCAAACTTAGTTCCTATGTTTTTTTCAAGTTTTTTAAGCCAAGCTTTTTCCATAAAATTTCGCAACCTTTTAGGATAAAGCCTCAATCCTTTAGTAACTTGTGGAGCTTCTATTTCATAAAGATTTTGATACTGTGTATCTAGCATTTTTACCTGATTTAAAGTCGAAATTGGAGGATTTAAAAAATAAACTTTAAATCCTTTTGATGCCAAAGTGATAGCATAATGATGTTTACTTACATGTTGCCATTTCCATTGTTCAGGAGAGATGATTAGTATTTGTTTATTATTCATTACTGTTTACCAAGCTTTCATAAACTGTTTTATTGGGTTGGAGTTTAATTCCTACATCAATAAAACTTTTGAGAAATTCGTACACTAAAAATAAAACATTTATCATTGGATATATTCCAAAATAAATTTTTTATAATTATTTTGTATTTTTTGAGTTGAAAAATAACTATTATAATAATTTGAAATCTTCTCTTTATTATACATCTTTTTATTACTTATAAAGTGACTGATTGCTTTAGTCCATGACTCAGCAGTATGTTGACTAACGATGACTATATCTTCATGACGAGTATATGTTTTGTGTGATCATTAAATGGTTTGGTACAACAACATTACACACATCAGATTATTTTACTCCTCCTAACGAGGAAGATATTTCAAATTTTTTCGGAAACATGATTAAAGGATTAGCAATCTATGGCC
>JADGDK010000210.1 GCA_016744895.1 Campylobacterales bacterium
TTTTATCATAAATATCGCCTCTTCGAGGCGATTAACTCCAACCAATGCAAGCATTGGGGAAATCTTCTCGATTATAACTAACTATTATCCTACCTACAAAAATAAATTTTTCTGTCGATATACATACTAATAGCACCTAAAAAAGGGGGACTTAGTGAGTATTTATAAGAAAATATTTGGATATTTTTTAATTTTATTTTCTTTATTAGTTATTGTCATGATAGGATTTCCACAATTTTATTCTAATAATTCAGCAGGAAGAATAGATAAAGAAACTTCTCTAGACTTAAATTTTCTTAAAAATGAAACCTCACCTATTGTCTTACTATACTTTGGATATGTTGGTTGTAAAACTATTTGTACACCTTCAATGAGTGAACTTGGCAAAATTTACAATCAATTAGATCACGCTAAAACCAAAGTTTATTTTGGAAATCTTTTGGATATATATGACAAAGAGTTACCACAACTTTTTGCTCAACATTTTCATAAAGATTTTCGTGGTGTTTTTCTGGATAAACAAGAGATTCAAGAAATTGCAAATCAATTAAGAATCACGTTTACAACTTCTATGACAGATAGTGGAGAACTTGACCATTCTGGATATCTATATGTTTTAGAAAAAGGTGTTTATGATAAAAATTATAGACAAAAGTATATATACACGACAAGACCATTTGATGAAAAAACTATTGTCAGTGATATCAATGATTTAACAAAAGGGTTCAAAAATGAAACAATTATTTCCGCACATAGATAAAGATTTATCTCCCAAAGTAAAAGAAGCTTTGAAAGTTGACTTTCAAAAAGCAGATAGACTAATGCTTATCATCTCTTTTCTTAGTTTCATTGGTACTGCTACAATTAGTGCTTATATTTACAATACTTACATGCTTGGAATTGTAGGGGGAGGTATTGCTTTTGCTGTATCTTTAACTGCCTATTTTATGTATAGAGGTACGGCAATTTCTAGAGCACTTTTTGGTATCGCTTTTATGATTTATCCATCTGTCATGGTACAACAACAACTAGGAATGATTGAGATGCATTTTGCTTACTTTTATATGGGTGCATTTTTAGCCGTATATAAAGATATCACACCTCTTATTGCTGCCGCAGTAGCAGTAAGTATACATCATTTGCTCTTTGCATATATGCAGATGAATGGTATGGAAATTATGGGTAATCCTGTTCTTATTTTTAGTGGTGCATGTAACTGGGGTGTTACAATTGTGCATATGGTTTTATGGATATTTGAGATGGTAGGTTTATCCTATATCATTGTCGGTATTACAAAACAGTTTATAACAGGAAAAAATTTAGAATTTGAATCAAAAGAAAATATAAAAAGATTAAAAAATAAAGCTATTGCCAATAAAGCTATTATTAATGAAACTATTGCAGTGGCACAAAATGTACAAAATGGGCATTTAAACAAGCGTATCGAAAATACAACTACAGATGAGACTATCAATAACTTGAAAAATGTTATCAATGATATGCTAAACACACTTGAAAAAGAGATAGGACAAGATATCAATCAAATTGTAGATAGTCTATCAAATTTTACAAACATGAACTTTGCAAAAGAGATTAAAAATGCTAATGGAAAAGTTGAAACAATGATTAATCAACTTGGTATCGATATCTCTAAAATGCTAAAAGATAGCTCACAAGAAGCAGAATCACTAAAAGAAAACTCTGATAATCTTGTAAAACTTGTTACACAACTCACTGAGACTTCTCAAAAACAAACTGAAAACTTATCAAACACAAGCGAATCTATAAACAATATCTCTTCAAATATAGAAGAAACTATAGATAAATCTCAACTTGTAAATAATCAAACAGAAGATATCAAAAATGTTATCAATACAATCAGAGATATTGCAGATCAAACAAACTTACTCGCTCTTAATGCAGCAATAGAAGCTGCACGTGCAGGAGAACATGGACGTGGATTTTCAGTTGTTGCTGATGAAGTTAGACAACTTGCAGAGAAAACACAAAAATCGCTTACTGAAATCAATATGAGTATCAATACATTAGTTCAATCTATTTCAGATATAGACTCTAATATCCAAGAACAATCACAAGGGACTGAAGCCATTCACCAATCTATGATAAATCTTGATGCAGTTTCTCAAGAAAATGTTCAAATAGCAACAAACGTTGATAATGTTGCAACAAAATTATCTCAAACATCACAAAAAGTACTTGAAGATATGATGCGTAAAAAATTTATTGAGCATGTCTAAGGAAGGGAAACCCACCTTAGATGATCTGGCTACACTTATTCAGACAAAGAATAGAAAGTATTCTTTGTTAAAATTAAAAGATGATAAGTAAGAAAAAATGCGAAACAGTAAATATACAAAAGAGTTTAAAGATTCAACCGTTCAGCTGGCGATGAATAGCGATGAACCGATAAAAAATATAGCTGAAGATCTAGGGGTTTGTGTAAAAACATTATATACGTGAGTGAGAGAATATAAAAAAGAGTATAAGAGAGAGATTGTACACAGT
>JADGDK010000211.1 GCA_016744895.1 Campylobacterales bacterium
ATCATAATGCTCATTATGTTTATGATGCATGTGCCCATCATGAAGATAATCTACATGATCACCATGTTTAATTTTTGTATGACCGCAATTCTCACCATGTTCGTGATCATGGTTCTTGTGTATGTTACATTTTGAATCTGACATCTTTTCCTCCTTAAAATTTAGTTAATTATACCATAGAAGGTAGGTGTTTATATTTAAATAAATTTTAAGGAGGAAAAGAATCGTTCTAAATGGGCTTATCGTTATAGGATTTATGATAATTGTGAATGAATATGGAGTTGATAGACTTTTCAACTTCAATTGATCATCATGCTACATCAGTTTGGTCACCAACTGTTTAGCTTTTTTCTCTACTGAGTGGGATATTTTATGATGGGGTTCATTAGAAACCAAACCCGTAAAAAGTGTACCGACTGTATCAGCACCAACAGTTTTCGCTGTCATTTTCAGCTGTTTATGTGTGCTAAAAAGAAAACGCCCCATAATTCCCGGAGCAGCACATGATGAGATTACGATTGCTTTTTTCTTTGATGTATTTTCTTTTCGATCTTTGGGACTATTTGTACCCCACGGCCAATAGCCATAAACTACTAATCGTTCCATAAAACGTTTAAAAATCGCAGTAACAGAACCAAAGTTTGTTGGAGAAGCAAAAATATAACCATCGGCTTGTTCTATCTTTTCAATGAGCATTTGCATACCATCATCATGTACACACTTCCCTGGTGCTTCACCTGGCTTTTGTGTACATTCTCGGCAGTTGAGACAAAACTCAATGGGGTAGTTTCGAAGATAAATGGTCTCAACTTCTGCTCCAGCTTCATCCAATGCCTTTACCATAGTTTCAACAATTTGATCTGTAATACCACCATTTCGATAGGAACCATTGATCGCAAGTATTTTAGTCATAGTATGCTCCTTAAAATTTTAATGTTTGTGTCAGTATCTCTAGTGTACCATTTTGAAAAAATTTCCCCAATCCAAGTGTAAACAACATAGCTCCATAAAGTGAATGTGCTACAAAAACTACAGCCATTGAACGTGAACGTTGATACATCATGGCAAATAAAATACCACCTCCAATTGTAAGTGCTACTGCAATCCAGTTATGAAAAATGATATGTATAAAACCAAATAAAAGTGCATTGAGTGTAATAAAAAGTGTTCGATTTTCAGTGAGTGTTTGATAACGATGAAAGAAAAAAGTTCTATATATCAACTCTTGAGGATAGACTGAGAGTATAGGATAAAATATAAGTATTAAAAACCACAACAGAGGATTTTGAGTAAGTAATGAAAAAAGAAGTTCAGGGGCAAAAAAAGTGACAATTACAGAGAGTAACAAAGTGATAATTATAAATTGAATCAACATAGGTTTGAGACTGTTTTTTAATGTTTTTACATTCCATAACAGATCACGGTCAAATGTTTTATCTTTGTATAAGATTATCCAACACGCTAGTGCGATAGCCCAAAGAATGGGCAAAATTACTTTTGGAGTTTGGAGGTATAAAAGTGTAGGTAAAATGATAAAAATACCCAAAAACTCGATCCAAAGATAAACTCTCATACTAAACCTTAGTTCCACACACCTTCAAGTGCATAGTGACAATAAGGACAGATACCATTTTCATCAAGTTCACTTGTCACATATTGTCCGATATGTCCTTGTCTGTTGATAACTTTTTTACTACATTGTGGACAGTAGGTTGATTCATGGTCTTGGTCATCGATATTGCCCACATACAGATACTTCAATCCTTCTTCTTTACCTATGTTATAAGCTCTTAAAAGTGTTGATGCAGGTGTTCGAGGAGCATCAAGCATTTTATAAGTCGGATGAAATGCACTCAGATGCCATGGTATAGATGTATCAACACTAGCGATAAATTTAGCAATCTCTCTAATCTCTTCATCGGAGTCATTACGACCTGGAATCAGCAAGGTGGTTATCTCTATCCAAATTCCTTTATCATGTGCATACTTGACACACTCAAGTACAGGTTTGAGCCGTGCACCGCAAATCTCTTTGTAAAAATTATCACTAAAAGATTTGATATCTATGTTCATCCCATCTATATAGAGAGCAAGCAGATCAAGTGCTTTATGTGTTTCATAGCCACTGGTGACATAGATATTTTTTAATCCCTTTTTATGAGCTATCTTAGCAGTGTCATAGGTATATTCAAAAAAGACAATAGGCTCATTGTATGTGTATGCAATGGATTGACAATTATTTTCAATTGCAAGTTTTACAATATGTTCAGGTGGTAGTTTTTGTCCCACAATTTCATGATGTTCTTTGGGGTATTGGGAAATATCATAATTTTGACAAAATTGACATGATAAATTACATCCGATAGTCCCCACTGAAAATGCACGACTTTGAGGCAAAAAATGAAACATAGGTTTTTTCTCAACAGGATCTACATTGACCGCTGCTGCAATTCCATATACAAGAAGTTTTAGTGCACCGTTTTCTACTTTACGAACACCACAAATTCCGTATTCACC
>JADGDK010000212.1 GCA_016744895.1 Campylobacterales bacterium
ACTATAAAACTCCAAATGAAGTTTATTATCAAGCAGTGAATAATTTAGATTCTAAAGGAGCAAAACTCTTACAGCAGATATCGTAAGTCGGTGGAATTAAAAAATCTGATTTACTGGTCTGAAAAAAAGGGAGCATTATAGTTTAATGCTTCACCCCAAGTTCGAGTTTCAAGATCCTTAACACTATCAGACCAAATTAAACCTGTTGTTTTATCTAAATATTCATCTTGGGAAAAAACATCTAATAAAGTGTCACTAGAAATCTGTTCAAACTCCCCAACTACAGGAAGTGTTTTCCCTCGTACACACCTAATATACCTTTCATAAAACCGATCAATATTAGGGGCACGTGATGAAAAAAACCCTGAATGATTCATTGACCAAGCTGTTAAAGTACCATCCTTTGTCTTGACTGGAGAAACAGAATTTGTCCAATATGAACTGAAAGCTGTTTCAACATTTTCAAAAATAGTACCAATGTTCGTTCCAGCTTTTCCTTTTATAGCTAACGTATTTAACTCTTCAGCTTCCGGTAATCTCCAGCCAGTACCATTAAGATTTAAACTACTACATATGAACTGAGCATTTTCATATGTATCTTTAATCGATCTTATATTATCTTGCCACTCTAATCCTGTTATGTTGTCTTTAACAACACCTGATAATTTTGTATAACTCCGCTCTGTACCACTTTTATAGAAGCCGTCATCAAAAATTTCTCCTGCGCTAACAATCATTCCATTGTCGTCAAATGAGTCAATCTGGTCTGTTTTAAAAAAAATCCGCTTTGCAATAGTATCGCTATTATCAGCTTTATCATCAGTAACTGTATTTGGAGCAGAAGGTATGCTTGAGTTCCCACCGCCACAACCAACTGTCAAAAAAAAACCGATTAAAACTATAATTGATTTGTTTAAATTACTCACTTGCATATTGTCCCTCCATCTTTTGAATGTATTAAAATATGTTAATTCGCATCACGTACACAAGTTACTGTGTTGTTAACCGTAGTCTTTGAATCTGCAAACATGTTTTGAGTAACAAAATCTAAACTCCAAGCTTCAAACCCTGTATAAATAACTCCATCGTAAGTAGTTGTTGAAGACCAATATCTAAAAGTTGGATCTGGAACAACAAAGTTAAACTCCGAACTAATTCCTTCTTCACTGAGCCTATCAATTAGGGAATACAACTCTTCTATAGTAGGAGTTCTCCATTGAACAAACTTTCCTTTATTTCTACACTGTGTTAATGCATCTTCCCAAGAGAAGCTTCTCAATACATCAATATCATCCTGCCATATTAAATTAGTTGACTTATCCAAAACTTCATCTGCTGAAATTCTCTCAAAATCTCCAGATACGGGGAGCGGGTTCCCTCTTACGCATCTAATATACCTTTCTGAATTAAAAGCCATAGAAAGAACAGTTCCACTAAAGAAATCTATTCCCCAAAATGTTGGTGAGGCTGGATTAAAAGGTGCGGCATGTGTATTTGTCCAATACAAATTATCCCCTTTCAGGTTTTCAAAAACAGTACTAATAGTTCCAGCAGCTTCTCTTCCTCTTACTGTAATTGAATTTAACTCTTCAACTTCTGGTAATCTCCAGCCTTTGCCATTCAGAGTTAATTCAGCACATACTACTTCAGCATTGCCATGTAGATCTTTAAGAGGTTGAGCATTGTCCTGCCATTCCAACCCTGTTATGTTATCTTTAACAATGCCTAATGATTTTGTATAACTTCGATTTGTGCCACTTTCGTAAAAAGCATCATTAAAAAGATCTTCTTTGGCTACAAGTACTCCACCACTATCACGAGAATTAACCTGCTCTGTTTGAAAAACAAATCGCTGTGAATTATTGATACTATTATCATTTACTGTCACAACAAAAGATTGTGTAACCAAATCACCGCCAGCGCTGATTGTAATTTCTACTTGATATGTGTCCTCTATTGCTGAATCTAAAAATTGTAACAAGCCAGTATTTTGATCTATTTGAAACAAAGATGCATCATTTCCGCCAGTGATATTAAAAGTTATAGCATCTCCATCTGCATCATTTGCACGAATAGTTGCTACAGTTGTACTGCCTGTAATAGCACCAACTGTATTGCTAGTGGTAAATACAGGAGGGCTTGATGCATTATCAGTACCTCCTCCACCACAGCCGTTAAACCCTATAACACCTACTAAACTTGTAGCCAAAATTAAACTCAAAAATTTCGTTTTCATAATTTTCTCCTCTTATAAATTATTTTTATAATTGTAAAGAAAAATAATTTCATTTCCATTGCATTAAAAAAATTTAAACTATTAAAAGTAAGTTATTTTTTTAAGTAAAAAGAATTTCTACAATGAGTCCATCATCCCAACGAATCTTCAACTCTCCTTCAAGTTGTTCTTCTGCTATCTATAATGCTCCCAAAAACTTAGACCACTAAAACTAGATTTTTTATTCCAAGATGTTAAAATAAAAATAGATAAAAA
>JADGDK010000213.1 GCA_016744895.1 Campylobacterales bacterium
CAATAAAATGGGTGGACTAAGTAAGGTAATGCCTTGGACTATGGGTATTATGACTGTAGCTTCTGTAGCACTTGCTGGTATTTGGCCATTGGCTGGATTCTTCTCAAAAGATAAAATTCTTGAAACAGCATTTGCTGAGCACAATTATTTCTTATGGATTATGCTTTGGATGGGTGCAGGTATGACAGCATATTATAGTTTTAGACTTGTAATGATGGTGTTCTTTGGTAAAGAAAACTATGACAAAGATGAGAAACATCCACATGAGACTTATGCATTTGTTATTGCAGCTATGATGCCATTGGCAATTTTAGCAGTCATTGCTGGATTCTTTGAGCACTCATTTATGGAGTATGTAACAGCAGTATTACCTGAATATCATCCTCATGTGAGTACTGGTACATTTATCTTTTTAGTTGTTGTGACATTAGGAATAGCACTTGGTGGTATTGCATTGGCAGTGATAAAATTTTCTAATGGTGGAAGTTTCGATGATTTCTTTAAAAAACTAGGTGTACATGATCTGTTAGCAAATCAATACTATATACCTAAGTTTTATGATGAGAAGATTTGTAAACCATATAAAGAAATGTCAAAATTTGCATGGGAAAAACTTGATATGAAAGTTGTTGATGCAACGGTGGATTTAATAGCGGGCACTATCTATACAGCTGGTGATAAAGCAAGAAAAATGCAAACAGGTAACCTCTCAAACAACCTCAAATGGATGGTGTTTGGCTTGGTTGTGTTACTGGTTTTTGCATTATTTAAGATTGGTATGTAAGGAGCTGATGAATGGATTCAATATTAACACTTTTGATATTTTTCCCGCTAGTTGCGGCGATGTTTGGATTTCTAATTGAAAAAGAGGGGATTCGAGCATATGGTATCGCTGTAACAGCAATAGAATTTATACTGTCGCTTCTTTTATGGCTGAGTTTTGATAGCACAAATGCTGGATTTCAATTTTTAAAAAGTAGTCCTATAATTGCTGATTTTGGTATAAATTACTCTGTTGGAGTTGATGGTATATCACTATTTTTAGTAGTTTTGAGTACTTTTATGACGATGATCTCTTTAATTGGTTTAACAATTGAAAAAGATTTAAAAAACCTTATCATCTCTGTACTATTTTTAGAGATGACTATGGTTGGTGTATTTTTATCCCTTGATGTGATACTGTTTTATATCTTTTGGGAACTCTCTTTAATTCCGATGCTTTATATCATTGGTGCTTGGGGATCAAATAATAGAATTTATGCCGCAATCAAATTTTTCTTATATACCTTTGCTGGCTCACTATTTATGCTTGTAGGTATTTTATACTTTGCATATCTAAATCAACAAGCGACAGGTCAATGGAGTTTCTCTATTGCAGATTGGCACGCACTCAAACTTCCGTTTGAAGCACAGCTTTGGATTTTTGGAGCATTCTTTCTTGGTTTTGCGATTAAAGTTCCAATGTTCCCATTTCACACGTGGCTTCCGTATGCACATGGTCAAGCACCTACGATTGGTTCGGTAATTCTAGCCGCAGTTCTGTTGAAGATGGGTACTTATGGTTTTATAAGATTTTCACTTCCAATGGTTCCAGATGCTTCGGTGTATTTTATCGTTCCAGTTGCGATACTTTCACTTATTATGATTGTTTATACTGCCATGATTGCTTATGCTCAGGATGATATGAAACAAGTCATTGCATACAGTTCAGTTTCACATATGGGTGTCATTGTACTTGGTACATTTGCAATGAACTCTGAAGGTATAACAGGTTCGATTTTCTTAATGATATCTCATGGTATCGTTTCAGGGGCACTGTTTATGTTGGTGGGTGTTATCTATGATAGAAGACATACAAAGATGATGGATGAATTTGGAGGACTTGCGATGACGATGCCTCGTTATGCAACCATTTATGCCATTATGTTGATGGCTTCAGTAGGGCTTCCACTTACTATTGGTTTTGTTGGTGAGTTCTTATCTTTGATGGGCTTTTTCAAAATATCGCCAATTATGACAGCAATTGCTGGTACAACAATTATTTTAGGTGCAGTTTATATGCTAACACTTTATAAAAGATCATTTTTTGGACCGATTACAAATGAGGCAAATAGAAATCTTCCTGATTTGACAAAACAAGAGTTAACAGCTCTTGTTCCATTGGTACTTTTAGTAGTTGCACTTGGTGTGTATCCAAAGCCACTTTTAGATCCAATTGATACTAGTGTTAAACAAATGTTAGTAGATATGGAAGCAAAAACAATAACACAAGATGCAAAAGATTTGCTACATAAAGCAACAAGCATCGGGGAGGCTAAGTAATGTTAGATCCAATTTCAATTGAAATAGCAAGTTTAAATTTACCATCATTGATCCCAATGTCAATCATCATACTTGGTGCATTGGCGATAATTATCATTGACTTAGTCACAAAAAATCTTTCGAAAAGTTTTTATGTTATGGTCAGTGAGCTTTTTATTCTCTTATCACT
>JADGDK010000214.1 GCA_016744895.1 Campylobacterales bacterium
AAACTGTAGTGATACCAAAGTCATAATATTAAACTATTGGTAACTCTATTATAAATATTGCACCATTTAGCTACTTTACAGGACTCTCCTCAAATCCACCAACGATAATAGTATCTATCGGACATAAACAAGATGGTTCCCAAAAAGATACGCTTGCCAATATCAGAGAGACTGGAGTCTGTACGATATGTATCGCAAACCCAGAGCAATTACAAAAAGTGCACTTTAGTTCTAAAGCTTTAGATGCAAATCAAAGCGAATCAGAGATTTTTGATATCAAAACCCAAAGACTTTTTGAGAATTTTCCACCCATGGTTAAAGATATTCAAATTTCTTATTTTTGTAAATTACATCAAGAGGTAGAGCTAAAAGGGAGTAAAACTATCCCAATTATCATAGAAATCAAACATATGCACATATCTGATACCATCATCAAAGACCCAGAAAAACTACATTTTGAAGTAAAACCTATCGCTAGAATTGGAAAAAGCTATGCTTTGATAGGAGAAGAAATCACTCCTCCAAAAATACCATAAATGATTATTATTATCATAATTAAATCCTATGATATAAGATTTGCTTATGATTTAAGCGAGATTTAATATAACAAGATGTTATAATACTACTGTTAATTTATTAAAAATTAGGAGATTTTGTTATGAATAGAAGAGACTTATTTAAGGTAGCAGGTGTAAGTGTAGCAGCAGCTACTTTAACAGCATGTACAGCATCAACTGCTGGTAATGCTTTAGGTGGTATCACTTCACGATCAGCTAATGACTTATATCCAAAAGGTTCTAAGAAAAGATTAGTTGTAGTTGGCGGTGGAATTGGCGGTATGAGTATCGCAAGTAATATAAATGAAGCTTATGGTGATCAAGTAGAAGTAATCGTACTAGAGCAAAATAGTCGTTTTCATGCGTGTCCTGGGTCAAACATACTTTTAACTAAAACAGCAAGTGAGTATGTAAAAGAGTCAAAAGCTACATCAACCTGGATATTTGATTATAATAAAAAGCAATCAGAATATAATATCATCACAAATTGTACCGTTGTAGGTGGGGATGTAAAAAATAAAGTATTACATACTACACAAGGAGATATAGCTTATGACACACTTGTTGTAGCTACAGGTATCGCACACGATGCACAAAGTCAATTTCCAACATGGGATCAATCAAAATTAAGAAGACTCAAATATGAAACTCCTTCGGCAATGATGGCTGATGCTGGTGAAGAGTGGTCAATCATGAGTGAAAGATGGGAAAACCTTATCAGACAAGCCAAGAAAAATCCACAAAAAGCTTATCAAATTGTCATCAATGCAACACCAAAAACAAATCTCAAAGGTGGTAAAACACTTAGAAGATGTCCTCCAGCTGCCGGTGAGCGTACAACAGTATTAGCAAGTAGAATCAAAAAAGAAAATTTAAGAAATCTAAAAATTAAATTTATGACTGAACTAGATGGTAGTTTAGGTTCAAAACATGGCGCATTTAAACAAAGTTGGGAATCTTTAGGATATTGTAAAGACATCCTTAAACCTACTGCAAGTGATATCATTGAACCAATTTTTAATGCAAGAATTAAAGATGTAGACTTTGATAAAAAAGTCATCACTTATTCACAAAACAAACTCAATAGTGATTTAGAAGTTGTTGGAAGTACAATGAAAGCAATTGCATATAATGAAGCTATCATCATGGTTTATCAAAAAACTCCAGCTGTTGTAGGGAAACTGTTTGGCGATAAAGTCAAGTTATCTGCAGGTAGTTTTGAATGTCTGAACTTTAAAGATCACTTTATACTTGGAGATAGCCAAACAACACATCAACTGCCACCAAGTGGTTCTATGGCAATGAGTATAGCAGGTATTATGACCGATGAAGTTATCGGTAGTCTTACAGGTAAAAAACGTATTTCAGACTATACAAAAGCTTCAAACACTTGTTTCTCACTAGTTGGAGAAAATCCAAATGAAGCAATCAGTGTTTCTCATACATTTACGCTAAATAAAGGTATCGTAAAAGGGAAAGGAAATGTTCCTAAAAATGCTCAAGGTGTCTATAGAGATGGCGGAATTGCAGATGCACAAGCCGCTTGGATTTATAGTATAGGTGCCTTGTATGGAAACTTTGGTACAGTTGAAGAAGGTGGCGTTTTAAGCTCATAATTAAAATGAAGTTGGTAGTTTAGACGACTACTAACTCTCTTTCTATTCAGGTGTATTTACCATCCAAGTTGAAAAACTATTTAAATAATTCCAATACGACTCAACAGCTTTTGGATCTGCATCTATATCTTTTAAAAGCTCCAAATAAAGCTCTACCCAATCCACTCTCGAACTCTCAGTAATTTTAAAAGGTGCATGACGACCTACCATCTGTGGCGCACCGCGAGAC
>JADGDK010000215.1 GCA_016744895.1 Campylobacterales bacterium
TAGTTACTGTTGTTGATAGGAAGTCAAAATTTACACTCATCAAAAATGTACCATCAAGACAAGCTGATGTTGTAACACAAGCACTTATTGAAATGATCACACCAATTAAAGCTATCACAAAGACTATTACTAGTGATAACGGTAAAGAGTTTGCATATCATAAAGAAGTTTCAATAGCTTTAAATACTGACTTCTACTTTGCAAATCCTTATCACTCTTGGGAAAGAGGACTAAATGAACATACTAATGGACTAATTAGACAATATTTACCAAAGAAAAGTGAGTTTATAAATGTTTCAAAGGAGGAAATTATTATGATTCAGAACAGGCTTAACCATAGACCTAGAAAAGTGCTTGGCTACAAAACGCCTTCTGAAGTGTTTTTTAAAGATTTTGCTAGAAAACTAGCAGCTTAATTTAGGTGAAAAATTGCACTTATCTTTTGAATTGGCGAGGTATAAATAATATTTTAAACTAGTCGATATAAAAATGAAAGAATTTAAATTTTATGAGGGTTTTTAATGAAGTTAATATCTAGTATGATAATTTTTATATTTATATCATCACCACTTTTTGCGGTAAAACAATCAACAAACAGAGAGTACATGATCATGCTAGGTGCTTGCAAAAAACATAGTAACACTGAAGTGATTAAAAATGTTTTTCCTACCTTAAATACACATGTCATGGTAAAAAAAGGTAATAAAAAATCCATGTACTTTGTTGTAATCAATAAAATCCATTCTAAAAAAGAGGCAAAAGCACAGTTAAAAATTGTAAAAAAGAAGATTAAAGATGCATATATTATCTCTAAAATCAAACATAATATACCTATTCAAAAGAAAGTTTCCCAAGTTGTGAATGTAAAACCTGTTCAAAATAATGTATCTAAAATTAAAAAACTTAAGCCTATTCAAAAAGAAACCATAAAAACAATTTCTCAAATTGAACAAAATCAAACAAAACAAAATATACAAACTGTTAAAAAAATCATACAGCAAAAGGATCTACCTCCTATACAAAAAAATACAAAAAAAGAGAAAGGAATCCTACTCAAAGATGCTGTATTAAAGGCACTCACACGTTCTTATAAAATTTCAGCAGGACGGGAAAAAGTAATTCAAGCCAAACGTAAAGTAGATGAAAAACTTGCAGCGTATAAACCTACCGTAAATCTTTATACAAATGGTGGTGGTGCCTATCTACATCCTTCTGAAGGTACAGATGAAAAGTTTCTAAAATCAGATGAAAGCTTAGTCATCAATCAAAATCTTTACGCAGGCGGAAAACATAGTAATGAGATTAAAAGAGAAAAAGCAAATTTAAAAGCAGCACAGGAGAAATTTAAATCTCAAGTCGAAGAAGAGACAATAAAGATTATTGATGCTTATCTAAGTCTTATATATCAAAAAAGAGGTATTATAATTACCAGAGATAATATGACAACTTTACAAAAAATATTGGATATTGTAGTGATCAAAGAAGAGAGTGGTGCAGCTACTAAAGGAGATTTAAACTATATCAAATCTCAAGTAGAGAATGCATCTGCAGCACTTGTTAAAGCCGAATCAAAATATCAAAATGCTATTGCTTTTTATGAATATTATGTAGGAAACTTGGACGATAGTAACAACCCAATTGAATCAGAATTTTCATTTCCACTTAAAGATAAAAATACTACGATAGCACTAATGCAAAAAAACAATGCCAAAATTCAAATTGCATATGCCAAAATGCAATCACAAATGCATAACTTAAAAGCACAAAAATCAAAATTCAAACCAACACTTGATCTATCAATTACAGGAAAAGATAAACAAAGTGGATATGAAGCCGAACCACATGAGGATAGAGCAACAGCACTGCTTTCATTAAATTACAATCTCTATAATGGAGGTAAAGACAAAGCGATACTTTTAGGTACAAAAAGTAAAATTGAAGAGTTAGAATACAAACTTATTGATATAAAAGAGAGCTCAGAGTATAACACTAAGCAGATGTATGAAAATATTTTATCATCACAAGATGCACTCAAGCATACAAAAAAAGAGGTAGAAGCAAATTTACAAGTTACTAAATCGTATTGGACCGCTTTTAAATATGGGACTCAAGACATTCAAGCATTGCTGTTAGCCCAAAGAGCACTTAATCGTTCAGAATTAGATGTAGTAAAAGAACAACAAGCTTATACTAATGGATACTTTAAACTCATGGGACAAACAGGTACATTGTTACATACTTTACATCTAGAAGATTTTATTGATGCAAAAATGGAGCAGGGAAAAGTGACTGGTGCCAATGTTTCTGTTCGCATTGATGATGAATTCATGAATGCCGTCAGTAACGATAAAGACTATAACCAAAAATATCCCATTTACAGTGAAAAACCACAA
>JADGDK010000216.1 GCA_016744895.1 Campylobacterales bacterium
CTCATGATCCAAAACAGATGCAAGATATCAAAACAGCAGATCTTCTCGTAGTGGCAAAAACCCCACTAGGATACAAGGTCATCGCAAACAATCAATATGAAGGCATGCTCTATCATGATGAGATCTTTGAAGAGATACGCATAGGAGATAGAAAAAAAGGGTATATCAAAAAAGTACGTGATGATGGAAAATTTGATATTTCACTACAGCCTATAGGAAAAGACAAAGAAGTCGTATCAACGCAAAAAATTGTGACACTTTTAAACAGACAAAAGCACATGCCATACAACTATAAAAGTGATGCGGAAGATATCAAAAAGATCTTTGGATTAAGTAAAAAGAACTTTAAAAAAGCGCTGACAAAACTAAAAGATGATGGACTTATCACAATTGATGAATCGGGAATTGCACTAAAAAACGTATGAATACTATAATTATGATATTTGCCTTACCTATAGGCATATTTTTACTTTTAGGAGAAAAAAAAGCTAGAGTCAAATATCAAGCTGTTTTCGACAAATTTTATCAAGATATGAACTCCAAAGTATACAGTAATGAAGAAAAAATAAATTTATACAAAGAGATGCTTATTGCTAATCATTATACGATTATGGCAAAAAATGAAGAATCTGTAGTTGGAGAAAAAAAGATATTTAGTATTGGGTGGATGTTTATCGGAATTGGAACTTTATATGTAGGGCTTTTGGTTTATATAGTCTATTATCTCTATTTTCAAAAACCCCATGTTGTAAAATTTAAAATTCATTAAATAAAGATATCAACTTAAAAAAGCTGATATCTTATATAAAATTTACTCTACCACGTGTACTACAATTGTATCTTCGTGAGTTGCTCCATCATTATCAGTTACTTTCAATATCACAGTATGATCACCTAAACTTGATGCATTTTTATCAAATGTAGGCGAAGCACTATCACTCATTACTAAATTATCACCTGCAGGATATATCCACTCATATTTAACGATTGTTCCATCACTATCGGTACTAGCACTACCATCAAAAGTAAACATAGTACCAAAATCAGCATTGATATCAGCCCCTGCAACAGCAACAGGAGGGATGTTAGAAGCTTCCAGAACATTAAATGTAATACTATCCCTTTTACTAAGATTATTTGCACTCGCATCTACAGTTACGGTATGGCTTCCCACAGAGAATGCCTGTGTAAGTGTTGGACTATTAGTACCTATAGTATCCAGTCCATCTTTCCATAGATAGGTTACTGAACCTTCTGCTCCCGACACATTTGCAGTCAATGTCACACTTGTATCTGAAGTATAGCTTGTAGCAGATGATGTAATATTTACAGTATGATTATAAGCTGCACCCATCGTAATAGTCTTACTGTAATTTATAGCAACACCATCTGAATTAGTTATTGTTAGATTAATGATATGTGCTCCTGCACTAAAATCACTCTTCATAAACTGCCGACTTTCACTTAACGTTGTACTTCCCTCTTTCCATAGATAAGTTAAACCCGTACTATCTCCAGTAATATTTGCCGTCAAAGTTACACTATCCCCAACTCTATAACTATCTTTATCTGTTGCGATTTCAACTGAAACTCCATACATATGTTCAGCAGCTTCATCTAGGCTCTTGTAAGTTCCACGAAAACCACTCACATACCCTTCTAAGTCACTAACCATCTGTGCTACAGCAGTATCTGAGTCTCGTTCTATTACAATATTATTATCGGCAAGTGCTTTTACTACATCTGCGTGAATTTCAATCCCGTTATCTGGGTTACCATCATAATCAAGAGATTGTAAATATCTAGCAGCTTCAAGATTTGGTCTGATTACAGCACCTTCTGAAAGTCCAGTAGCAGCAACCCCCGTTAAAACAGCAGTATTTATTTTAAAATAACACATCTTACCTACTTCAAATCTAAAACCACCTGCTACTCCTGTATCTCCAGTGATACCTGTTTGTGATCCACACTCATAACGAACACCATTGATTGGAGAATCTACATAAGTACCAGTACCAGTTACTGGTTGTGTAGTTGGACTAGTTCCTGTTCCTGTTCCTGTTCCTGTTCCCGTGCCTGGAGTAGTTGTACCACCTCCTCCACCACCACAACCAATAAACAAGAATGCACCTAAAGCTTTATTTTTCATAAATTTAATCCTTTAATTACTATTTTTAAACAATATATCTTTATACATCTTAAGAAGTCAATTAAGATTTTAAAAGATTAAATATACTTCATCTTTTTATCTATCTCTCTTATAATGCATACTTTAGTTATACATAATTTATAAAGATCGGCTTCAACCTCTAAAAATTCACCCATTTCACAATAATTTCTTTTTTTATGTTAAAATCCAAATAAAAAAGGATTTTTAT
>JADGDK010000217.1 GCA_016744895.1 Campylobacterales bacterium
GTTCATCTAAGGACTCAGAAATTGATGGTTTGCCTATCTTTTTTTTGTTGTCGGCCATTTTTAATTTTTGCAATAAATTCTACTTCTTGATTTTCTTTTATAGAAAAACTCTTTGTTTCGTTTTCACAAAAAATAATCCTTATGAATAAAAAAAGAAAAATAATTCCTAAAATCAATCCAATTATAATTTTTAATATTTTCTTCATTATTTTTCTTTTTTATAGTGCTTGTGATAATAATTATAGCCTTCTTCTATCATTTACTGATCTCGGGGATCATCAAAAAATGAGTCTATGTAATTCCACTTTGATGTACCACTATAAATCTGTACAATACCACCTGCCATAGATAATGTTTCTAGACTAAAATTCAAAGCTGCTCCTGTTGCTCCATAATTAAAATTTCCTAGATCCTCTGCTGTACTTAAACCATAAATACGCTTATAGTCCCATTTACCTCCACCCTTTACAAGGGTTACCCAATGTATTCGTGCAGAGCCTATTGAACCTTTAGCTACAGTTTTCATTAATTCAATATTTTTATCAATATTAGCTTTTACAAAATCATTAAACAAATACTGAAACGCACTTCCCATAGCCCCATTAGCAGACTTACCACCACCGATCACAGAGGCAGTACCACCAACGATTGCCATTTTAATCGCACCAAACTTTGAATCAGATCCAACACTAAAACCTGAAGATACAAATGCACTTAAAAAAGCACCTTTACCTGTTCCATATCGTGCTTTGGCAATCGCCGCACGACTCAGTCCATGTCCTATGGCTTTTACAAATCCTGCACGACTTAGTTGTCCAGCTTTGATCAGTGTAGCATTATGTGCATCTACGCCACCCATTGCAGCACCAACAGCTTCTGCTACTCCGAATGCGGCGGCTGCAGATATGGCTCCCCATTTTGCCCCTTCTAGGGCTCCTTGCACGGAACCTGTCATGATGGCTCCACTCGCTCCTCCTGCCAGAGCTCCTGCAGCTACCACACCTACAAACTTACTGCCTGCTGCTCCTAAAAGTTTACTACCAATCCAATTACTAATAATACCTGGTGCATATATCCCTATCGCGACACTGACTGCAACTGCCAATATGGTCTTCCAATTATTTTTTACCCACTTAAAGAGACTTTTAAAGAAGTAACCGCTTGGATCTGTATAGTTTATCGGATTGTTCTTTACATAGCTATATCTGTTATAAGACTGTGTATCGTTAGGTGCTTGTATATGTGGATCTGCACTTAAGAATCTTCCAATGGTAGGATCATAAACCCTTCCGTTCATATGTATCAGATCAGTTCCATTGATATGTTCATGTCCTGTAAATCCTCTGTTGACAGAGTCAAGAGATTTGAGCATCAGTTGATGTGTACTCATACTATTTGCTTGATCTTTGATCTCTGTATAAAGAATATTTCTTATTTCACCAAATGGTGTATAACTTCGTCTATTGGTAATAACTCCATTACTATCAGACATAGCTATGATATTGCCCAAGTTATCTTGGTGCATGTAGCTCTCTTTGATATGATACTGTGCTTTTAAAATATCTTCATTATAAACTCTCTCACGCTCTTTGATTGTGATGAGTTGGTTTCCAAAGTAGATGAAGTTTTTCTCTATAAACTCCTCTTGTCCTACGATGACATCACTCTTTTCGTAGAGTTTCCCTATATAGTGAGTATCTAATCCTCCTGTACCTTTTTTATAACGTGCACCGTTTGGTCCATACTCAAAGGTGGTGGTAGTGCCGTTTTTAGTGATGGAAGTGACTTTGTTATTGATGTTGTAGTTTATCGTCTGTTTTCCATTAAGGATTTAAGGTTAATTGAAGGGGTTTATTTTTTACTTTCTTAAATCCTAAAAACAAAAAGTTAATTTTTAAACCCTTCATGCTTTGTGTGCATCTATACCTATCATTTTAGGAGCATTGTTTTTTATAGAAAGGTAAATAGGAGTCTGAAAAAAGTGTTTAATCCCTATTTACCTTAGAATTAAGGTTAAACCCCTTTATTCTCTAACTTCTTCTGAGCACAATACAATGCAAAAACAACTATTAGTAATATACTCTCTTGCACATAATAAAAATTACTATATAAAAGAACAAAATATATAATTACAAATACCGGTATTAGCATGCATATATGAAAGTTCTTGTTTTTTTGAGTAGCTTCCTGTTCTTTTAGAGCAAAATCATTTTCTTTTTTTCTCTCATCCAAAAAATTTATTATTTCAAGCACTATCATTAAAACAAGACCGAATATGCCTCCATAAATATAAAGCATTCCATCAACTTTATGTCCTCTTCCACTTATGATTTCTGTGTTTAATGCCAGTATCCCATAGCCTATTAAAGC
>JADGDK010000218.1 GCA_016744895.1 Campylobacterales bacterium
ATCACCTTTTTGAATGATCTTGACAGGAAGAGAATGTGCTGAAAATACCAGATCATACTCTTTGGCTTCTTTGTTATCTAATGCAGTAATTATCTGTTGGATGATTGCTTGATTATAGTTTTTATTTTTATAAAATCGTGTGAAAATCTTAAGATTTGGTGTATAGTTTGCTGCACTTAACGCCTCATAAAAATCATCAACAGAGGATTTTACAGTCGTTGTTGAGTATTGAGGATAAAGAGGTATCACAGTAATGTCTTCAATACCTTTTGCTTTGAGCCATTTGACTTCTGAAGCTGCATATGGTGGAGTGTATCTCATAATATTTACTACTTCATAGTCTGGAAACTCTTTTTTGATATTCTCTATAAAAGTTTCTGTATGTCGTAATAGTGGAGATTTTCCTCCTATCTCGTCATAACTCTCTTTTGCTTCACCTTTTCTGCCATTGATAATTTTTGAAGCAATATAACTTCTTAATAGATTACTTTTGACCGTAATGATATTTTTATCATTAAACATATTTCGTAAAAAGACTTCAACCTCTTCAAGGTCTTTGGGTGCACCCATATTTAAAAAAACAATTGCCTGTTTCATAATTTTTGATCCATTTTTCCGATAGCACATGAGACAAAGCTTTTGGCTTTTGTACCTACTTCTTCAAATGTTCCAAGAACTTCATCTTCAAAGGGATAGCCTAATTTTTTCATCTTTGATCTAAGACTAGCTTCATCGAAATTTTCATTTGCTTGGAGTGAAATGACTCTTGGTTCAACTTCAAGATTGACTTCAACTTCGCCAAACTCATCTTTAAGCGCTTTTTTGACAGTTCCTGCACAACCTTCACATTTTATATTTAAAACTTTGAATTTCCTAACCATATCTTAAATCCCTTTTCCCCATCTAATAGTTCAATCTTACCATCATGTGCCTTGATAATTTCAAGTGAAAGTGCCAACCCTAAACCAGAACCTTTTAGTTTAGTCGTCTTAAAAGGTTCATAAAGGATACTCTCATCTTCTATCGCTTTTCCACTATCTTTGACAATGATAGTATTGTTTTGATAGATAAATGTGATCTCTCCACTCTCATTGTCATCCTCTTCAATAGCATCAATAGCATTGTAAAGAAAGTTTTGCATTACGATACTAAGAAGATCAAAATCAGCATTGATCTCAATCTCATTAAAATTTATAGTGAGTTCAATTTCTTTACTCATTGAGTAGTGCTCATAGGCATCTTCAATTTCATCTTGGAGTTTTGAAATAGGAAATGATTCTTTGTTAATTTGAACACCTTTAGAAAAAAGAAGTGTGGATTTGATGATACGTTCTACTCTGTAAATAGACCTTTTAATTTCCAAGACGATAGGTTTGTTTTGTACCTGTACACGACTCATAAGGGTACTGGTCAAAAGTGAAATGGCCCCAATAGGGTTTCGTATCTCATGTGAGAGGTGCACGGCAATTTTCCCCATAGAAGTAAGCCGTTCAGCTCTTTTTTGTTCTGTGATATCTGTTGCAGAAATGATCAACTTATTTTGTGCTTGGGTACTTTTGATAAGATATATCTTACCCTCAAACTCTACTTCACTGCTAGGTAAATTGCTATTGATCTTCGTGATGAGTGCTGTTATCTTTTGTGCTTCACTATTTTGGATAAAGATTTCACCACCTTCATCAAAAACCCATAGTGCATTAGGTATAAAATCAATCACATTTGCAATGATACTTTTCATCTCTTTAAACTCATTTTCAAGTTTATATGAGTGCTCTATAATCTCTTCAAGACCACTTAAAAATTGATCTTTGTCTTGATGGTCGAGATTGTCTAAAAGTTTTTTATCCAGCATCTATCAATCCTTTAAATGATTGTATATCATATAATAAAACATTTTTATCTTGGTTTTTCAAAAGCTCTTTGCTAAATCCACTTTTAGAAAAAAGTGCAAAATAATCTACTTTTAATTCTGCCAATTCACATTTTTTTTGAAGTTTATTTAATGTATTTTTTGAGATTTTTTGGTTCTTCCATTTTGATTCACCTGCAATGACTCTGCCTCGATCAGTTTTTGCAAAAACATCTAACTCAATATGCTTATCCCAATAACTTCCAGACTCTATAATCTTAAAATCTGTTTTGATAAGTTTATTTGAAAGTATCTCAAATGTAAAAGAGATAAATTTATCAAGTTCTAGTTGGACTTTTTCTAAAACAGTATCAAATTTCTTCTCTTGTATCTCTTTGTGATGTGGTGCTATAAAAGTAAACCAAAACCGATAAAACCCTTTTGTAAATCGAATTTTATCTTCGATCTTGTATCTTCTAAACACTTTTTTAGTCGGAGTAGGTAGTGG
>JADGDK010000219.1 GCA_016744895.1 Campylobacterales bacterium
GAGATACACCATGATGCAAAGAAGTCAATAATATAGATTTTATGATCTTTGATATTTAGCTTATCTTGTATATCTTGACTAATCGTATCGCCTTTTTGATAACTAAAAAGTAAAGATGATGAAAAGAGTAGGGTTATAAGTAAACGCATTTTTTATCCTTTGGTAAAGATAGATGTGTTAATTACAACTATCAACCTTATTATGATTTTTTATGATGATAAGTACTTGCCGATTCAAAATTATTATAGCAGAAATTATAAATGGTTTGATTAACGAATATAAACAAGTTATATAAGGTGAATTTTATAATTTAAGGTTATTCATAGCATATTAAAATGCTATGAATTTTTTGTCTAAAATTTGTATTTTGCACCTACATTGTAGTAGAAAGCATCAAAATAGTCGAGTTGATCATAGTAGTTTACACTTGCATTGATACTCACTTTTGTATTGATTTTATAATCTGCACTTACTTTATAGTTTAGCGAATTATAATCACTCATACGTCTGTCACTTGAGGCATACTCTTCATTGGTAAAATAATCTCTTTTACCATTGTAAAATTCTGCTTCGCTTTGTGTGTAGTATCTAAAACCTACACCTGTAGTCAGTTTATTGTTATACTCATAGTATAACTCACTATTTATGGTATGTGAAGTGATATCCCAATCATCTGTATAAAGTCGATAGGATGAAACAGAGGAAAGTTTATCATTGAACGCTTTTGCATATTGGATAAGACCTCCATAAGCTTTTCTGGTATCTGGTTTGACTTCTTGAGAGATTTTTGGATTTGTATCGTAGTTTCTTACCACTCTCATGTAAGGATTTGTGAGATACCCATCTTCCGATATATAAAAGATTGATGCTTTTACCTGTGAAGTCTTGTCAATAGTTTGTGTAAATCCAAGTTCTGAACTAATCACCTCTAAATCCAATATTTTTTCACTTGCACCACTACTTGCATCACAGATATCAGTACCTAATGAGCAGTAAACACTTACATCATTTTTTTGATAGGAAGTACCAAAAGAGATGGATTGATTTTTACTATCATCAAGATAGTGTAGATACTCTGCTGAAATTTCATTTGATTTGTAATCGTATTCGTTTGAGAAGTTTGCGCCGATTGTGAATTCATCTCGGGATTCAAACCGTTTTGTGAGTGTCGCTCCAACTGAGTTTCTCCTATCACTATATTCTACATCTGAATATTGAACATCATCTTGATAGGTATTTCCTTCTGATATAGCCGCTGATGCACCACTTATTGAGTCGATAAATATAGGGCTTGCACCACTTACACTATCAGAAACATAAGATACATTGAGCGTATAGTCCGCTCCAAAGTCTTTATTGATCTCAACTGAAGGGGTAGAGATTGTAGTACGTCCGCTATCTTCATCATAATGCATCATTTGTACAGAGATATAATCCTCTGCTATCAAAGAAGTACTTAGTAGGGCACATGTTAAAATTGATAGTTTTAATTGCATCCGCAACCTCCTCCTGCAACGCCACCGCCGCCTTTTGTTGCTTCTTTTGAGAAATAGATGTGCTTTGCAAACTTATTAAAGAGTGCATTTCCACCACCTTCTTTCATCGTTTCCTTAGCTAAAGTACCTTTTTCCCATGACTTAACATCTTTAGTTGCACATCCACTTAACAAGAAAAGTGTTGTGAATAGTATAAAAATTTTCATTTTAGTCCTTTTAATTCATTTAAAATCACGTTGTCGATATTATCTTTTGCTCCAAGAATGGAACCGACTATTTTATTATCTTTGATTATGAAGAGTGCAGGCATGCCAACTGGGTTAAATGCTTTAATGATTTCATTTTTGGGATCGTCAATTACTTTGAAGTTTAGTGTTTTAGCATCTCTTAACTCTTTTTGAAAATTCTGACCCTTGTTAATATCTTCATCAACATCCACACCAATAATTTCAACTTTTTCTTTATCAATTGTATCGTTGACTTTTGAAAGATATGGCATCTCTTTTTTACATGATCCACACCATGATGCAAAGAAGTCAATAATATAGATTTTATGATCTTTGATACTTAGCTTATCTTGTATATCTTGGCTAATCGTATCGCCTTTTTGATAACTAAAAAGTAAAGATGATAAAAACAGTAGTAGTGTTAAAAACCGCATAGCTCTCCTTTTTGTATTTTATTATGGTGGGTAATAAATACCCCACCATAATTTATTTTTCTATAGTGATAACATTTGGTGCACTATGTCTTAATGCACCCTTTCTACCATGACAGAAGTTACAGTTAAAGTACTCTATACC
>JADGDK010000021.1 GCA_016744895.1 Campylobacterales bacterium
ATGAACAGAAGGTAATATATTAGTCTCAATTGAGATATCACGAACGTCTTTAAGCCCTCTTCCATCAGCTCTAACATTTTGTTCAAGGATCATTGAACGTACGACATTTTTCTTATATTTACCAACCATGTTAGAGATAAGTTCACTACTCCAGCCCTCTTTGATAGCAGTCTCATCAGTTGCAATTGTTTTTGCAATTTTGTTTAATCCTGAAGCACGCTCACTTTTTGCCATCTCATTTACAGCTGTATTGATCTCTTCTTTGTAAAACTCATCAATATAATCTAATATTGAATCATGATTTAACTCACTCTTGTACTCTAACTCGGCTACAGGTTTTTGAAGTGATTTAAAACCATCTTCATAGGCACTACTTGCTTCTGCTATAGCATCTCCTGCAAGCTGTAATGCTTCAAGTGTTTCACTATCTGTTAATTCATTCATTTCTCTTGTAGTCATGACTGATTGTGTTGCATTTTCACCCATCATAGGTTCTAAAATTACTTCACTATGCGTAGTTGCCATTGCTTTCATCTCAATCATTAACAGCTCTTCTTTAGTTCCACTTACAAGAAGATCTAATGAACTCTCAGCCAATTGTGACATAGTAGGGTTTTTAATAAATTCACCATTTATTCTACCAATTCTAGCTGCTGCAACATTTTTATCTACATCAATATCAGAGAGATATAATGCAGCTGAAGCGGCATTTAATGCCATTGTTTGTAGATCAACTTCAGGATCTGCACTAAGAACAAAGAGTACAATTTGTGTAGGATACGCATAACCTTTTGGAAAAAGTGGTCTTAAACTTCTATCAATAATTCTTGAAGTAAGTGTTTCAAAATCTCCTGGTTTCGTCTCTCTTTTTATATAACCACCAGGAATTTTTGCAGCAGCATAACTTTTTTCTATATAATTCACAGTAAGGGGTAAAAAATCTTCTTCTACCATTTTATCATCACGTGCTACAGTCGCTAAAATAACAGCATCTTTTTCTCTTGCAAGAACTGCACCTGCAGCTTGCTTAGCAACTTTATCTATCTCATAAATCTCATTTTTGTTATTTACATTTATCTCTACTTGACAACCCATCTATTTTTCTCCTTTAAATGGTACATAATGTTTACTCTTTTCTAATATTTTCTTGACATCTTTTTTCTTGATTTTTTCTAAATTCTCATAATAATAATTAACTTCTATAAAATCCTTAATTTTGTGATTAGTATATATATCATCTAGCATCATATCCAACTGATGAAAAAGATCATCTGCAATGATAGGTGTTGCAAGTGATACTTTTTTAGCACCGTGTGCTAATACAGATTTAATGGCACATACTGCTCTAAGCCCTGTTTCACACCCCTCATCAACTAAAAGAATACTTCTATCTTTTATACTTGTAAGAGGTAATGACTTTCTATACTGATATTGATTATTCAATAACTCATCTTGATACTTTCTATCCGCTTCACCATAAATATAATCTAGTGTAATCTCAAAACTATCAACAAGATTTTGATCGATGACAATTTCTTGAAGTTCACTCACTTTTGCAATTTGACATTCATCATTATTTGGAGCAAAAATAGCAGCCATACAAAGTAAGTCATGCTCTAAATTAAATTCTTTTGATATCATCTCAGATAATGGCACTGCCCCAGAGGCCAAACTCAAAAGTAACCAATCCTCTTTGATCATCAATTTTCTAGGCAAAATTTCTAAAAGTTTATTAGATGCATCTTCTCTATCTTTAAAAATATAATTATTAGAATCTAAATTTGTTGGCATGGCTCGCTTCTGGGAATTGTTTCATAATCTCTTCATCACTAAAACTAAACCTATAGTGAAATACATACTGCTTTAAAACAGCATAAGCTTCGTTAATTTCTACCATTTTACTATCTTCTTGATTAATATCAGGATGATGCCGACGCGATAACTCATAATACTGTTTTTTTATATCTTCATAAGAGACTAGTGGAGGAAGATTTAACGTTTTAAGTGCATCACTGATAAGTATTACGATATCATCTTTCACTTTGCCATACTTCCTAAACTTTGACTCATAATAAGTGTTTTCAAGTCATCATCAAAAAATCGAAAACCTAAACCAACAAAAGCATTATCAGCTTCTTCATTCAAAAAGTTATCATAACCGCCATAAAGATCAAGATGTTTCAAAAATGTATATCGAGCACTCACTTTCGCATGAGGTTTATCTCCACGAATATCGTACTGTGCATTAAAGTCATGTATTTGTGCACTGGCTTTAAATTGATCATTTAAAAGATAATAATCCACACCAGCTCCAGCCGTACTTTCAATCAGTCCTGCTCTTAAAACTAAGTCATCATATCGTTTGGCAATTTGTGCTGAAAGAAGAAATTTTCCCTTATCATGCGTTTTAGGCTCAATCAAATTACCAAATTCATCTGTTTTACTATAATCCTCTGTACTCGAAATTTCAAACTCAAAAGTTTTTGAGTCACTTGGAATATAATTAAGTGATAAATATCCTTTACCACCTCCATCAGTAGCCATATACTCTTGTCTCATTGCGACTTCAAGCTGAACTTGATTGATTGTATTTAAAAGAGAATCTACTTTATCAAAGGTTTCAGTTCCAGAAGAAAAAAATGAATCCGCTGCATTTATAGCATTATTGACAGGTGTTCTATTTTCAGCAATAAGCTCATCTAAGTCTTTTTGTACTTTCTCAAATTTTCGTGCCATAGCAGGAACTTTCATTCTGATTTCAGCACTTGTATATTTTAAATCTTTAACAAGAAGATCAAGGTTATGTAAAATTTCAGGAAGTTTATTATTTATAGTATTTGCAACCGTTGTAAAACCATCACCTGTTTCAGTAAGTTTTAGCGCCATTTTATTAAAGTTATCAGTTAAATTTGTTAAATGGTTAAGTTGTGTAAAATTTTTAAGTTCTGTTGTAATTTGCTCTAAATTTGCAAAAGTCATTTGCAAGTTATTTCTTGCATCACTATTTAACAATGCTCTTATATCTTCCGATAGTGCTTTAAACTCATTGGCTGATTCAGTCATAGCATGACTTGCATCATTAAAATCAGACATTCGTGCACCACTTGTTACCATATCTCCATCTTTTAGAAGCATACTTTCATCGCCAAGTGTTAAAGCAACATATTTACCTCCAAGCATTGATTCTTGAAGTGGTTTAACAACTGAATTTGAAGGTACTTTTATATCTTTGTATATAAACATATGTGTTCGTACTTTACTACCTTCAATTTTTAGATTTTCAATATATCCAATATCAATACCATTTGCTTTTATTTTAGAGTTTATATCTAGACCTGATACATTATCCATATCAGCATAAATATGATACCCCTCCTTAGACATATTTTTAAAGCTTCCTACTTGTGTTGCCAACAAAAACAATAAGCTCAAACCTGTAAATACAAATAAACCAACTTTTGCTTCACTACTCATTGTGATCCTTCCAATGCATAATCTTTTTCATTTTTTAATTCTACTCCACCAATATTTGCAAGTCTGATAAAGAAGTAAATTGTTCGCCTTGTAAAAGACTCTGTTCCTCCGCTGGTAAGACTAGGAGTTATACTTTGAGAATATCTAACCCTATAATCCCAACAACTCTTTTTCATACTCCATCCCATACGCCACTCTTTTGTAAACTTTTGATCAAAATCATAATCAACACCAGCAAATACTTCATAACGTCTATCTATTTTTCTTGTAAAATCTGCTGTTAAATAGTTGATATCTACAAGGTTTGGTGCATTTTGATATGTATGATTCATTCTTATATCATTACTGTTATCTTTATAGGATAGTCCAGATTGTATCTTTTTTAACTTATCATATTCATGAGAGTACACCATAGTATTTTGTAAATAAAAATCTTTTGAAAATTTATATATAAGTTCATTTTCAAGATCATCCATAGTATTATCTCTGTTTTCAAGATAGATATTTTGTGTGATACGGTGAATTAAAAAATTAAAACCACTGTTATCATAGAGATATTCATTAAATTTTAAACGAATACTTTTTTGCTCTAAATTAAAAGGGATAAAATCAGCAAAATATCCATGCTTATCATCAAAACTTGGTATGATGTAACTGATCCCTATCTGCATATTATGGATAAAATTATTATATTTTTTTGAAAGATCTGAACTTACAGACAGATTATGATAATTGCTCAAATAGTTTGCTGTATCTGTAGTGTTATTTCCTTCAAAATAACGCACTCTTGAAAAATAAAGATTTTCAGAAGCCGAAAAGTTTACAAACTCATTAAAAAATGATTTATTATAAATGATAGGAAGTGCAATCTCATGTTGTGCAGCTCTTAACCCTTCTTTTCTATAGTTGTTTTTAAATTTATAATCAATTGAATAGAGAAAATTATCCCACGGTAAATTTTTTGTAAACTTGTGATATTGAATGGAAGGTAGTGTCTGCAATGTATCATCATTGTCTAATTTTTCAGTATCAATAAAGTACTTTGAATAAAGTCCTATATACTCATCTTCATCTGTGATATAGTAGTTTAATTTTGAAGTGATCAATTTATTAACAGCATAATCTTCATCATGTTTTAAATTAATATAATCAATATCGTTTAATGTAGTATAATCAATTAAAAGTGCATCTTTATATATACCTTTTTTTAAATAGTTACTCAAAAGCCTATTATTTTGATACTTTATTTCCATACCTTTATGTACACTATTTTTAAGATTTCGTTCTTTTGCATACTCTTCTTTCTCATCAAAAATACCAAACTTTACAGATCCATGTGAGTGATCAGTATCTACAAAACTAAGTGTAGAGTAAAGTCCTATACCTCTATTCAGTCTTATTTGGGGGTCAAGTTCAATATCCCAATTTTTATAAGGAGCGATAAAGATAGGTTGTACAAATAATAGATTTTCACTATTTTCAAAACCTATATAGGGTCTTAAAAGTCCAGAGGTTCTTGTAGTACCTGTTGGAAATGCAAGCCATGGAAAGTACAAAAGAGGTATATCTTGAAAATAAAATGTAGGATGATTTAATGCTAAGTACTCTTTTTGACTATTATAAACTCCTTTTTTAAATCGAAACTGCCAATCTGGATCTTTAACATCACATGAAGATAATGAAGCGTTATAAAGTCTATATTTTCCCTTACTAGAAACAGCAGAAGCACCTCTTACCCAAATATCAGATTCTGCATCAAATAAAAAGAGTTTATCTCCTTGATAGTGCTTATTTTTTAACTGAATTTTTAGATACTCATTTTTAGTTTCTCCACCCTCTTCAAGAGAGGTATAAACATCTCCAATTAACTCTAAATATTCACTCTTTTGATTATATATAATTTTTTGGGCGCTAAAAACAGAGTTATTGTTATAAACAACAACACCACCTTCAGCAATCACTTCATCCCCTAGAGTATATACAGAAGGTGCATAGAGTTGATACATCCCTGTTGCAGAATTTGCAAAAACTGCAATGATAAAAATAAAAAGAAGAGGGATAACTCTAAACATCAACAACCAGAGTTGTAGCAATTCTATCATGCCACGTTAATCGAATTGGACTAAAATATGCAACAATATATCCAAAATAAAAAACCATTTCACCTATCACACGCATAATAGCTCTTAAAATAGCTTGTTTAAGTGTAGGAAGTTCTAAATAATCAACTTCTATCACTCTTATTTTCATTGCCAATTTTCCTAAACTTGCACCATACATATAGATAAAAACACTCTGGTAGATAATTTTAGCACTCATGATATAAACAAAAAGAGAACTACTATAAGCCATCATCGCTTCAGGTGTTTTAATAATTTTTAATTGATCCCAAACAATTATGGCAAATAAAAGTGATATGACAATCTCATCAATTGCATATGCAAATGCTCTTTTATTTATAGAAGCTAACTCAATCTGCTCATGGTGTAACTTACTCTCTATTTCTATTGGATTCATTATTTTAAAGCCTGATACGCAATATCCATACGATAATGCTTCCCAGCAAAATGCACCTGTCCCGCCATAAGATAGGCACGATCCCTAGCTACTTGAATACTCTCACCTAAACCAATACAGAGTAATACACGTCCACCCGTAGCATAAAGTTTACCCTCTTCCTTACTCACTCCAGCATAAGAGATATGAGCATGCTCTTTTAACTCATCCAATACAATTTCATCTACAATAATTTCAGCTGCTACTGAACTTTTATAAGGATAGTTTTTACTTGACATGACTACAGCCACTGCGTATTCATCAGACATTTTAATCTCTAAAGTATCTAAATTTTTAGTCGCTCCTTTGTAAAATAGATCAAAAACTGAACTTTTGATTAAAGGCATTAGGATTTCACACTCTGGATCTCCAAAACGCACATTATATTCCAATACTTTTACTTCACCATTAACAATCATAAGACCAATAAAAAGCACACCTTCAAATGGCATACCCTCATTTTGCATCCCTTTAAGAGTAGGTTTTACAACTAAGTCTTCAATTTCTTGATAAAGTTTATCATCAATTAATGGCGTTGGGGCATATGCTCCCATGCCACCAGTATTTGGTCCTTTATCTCCATCAAGCAATCTTTTATGATCTTGTGCTGCTGGCAGAAGTTTATAATTTTCACCATCGCAAATTGCAAAAACAGAGAGTTCATAACCATCTAAAAACTCTTCTACAATAATTGACAATCCAGCATCACCAAAACTCTCACCACTTAACATATCACGAGCTGCATCTTTTGCTTCTTCTCGCGAAGTTGCAATAATGACACCTTTACCGCCACAAAGCCCATCAGCTTTAACTACAATAGGTGCAGTTAAAGTATCTATGAAGCTACTAGCAACTTCCAAACTATTTGTCTCTACAAATGCAGCTGTAGGAATTTCATATTTTTTCAAAAAGTTCTTCATAAATATTTTAGAACCTTCTAATTGGCTTGCCAACTTAGAAGAGCCAAAAACAGTTAAATTATGAGATTTAAAAATATCTACAATACCATCTACTAAAGGCGCTTCAGGACCAACAATGGTAAGTCCAATATCATTTGATTTTGCAAATGAAGCAAGTGCTTCAAAATCACTTATATCTAAATTTTCACCTAAAACATCAGTCGCACCATTTCCAGGTGCAAAATAAAGCTTATTTACTTTTTCATCTTTTTTAAGAGCCAAACCAATAGAGTACTCTCTACCACCATTACCTATAATTAATACATTCATAAAATTTTACCTATAATTAAATTATCGTGATTATACCAAATTAAAATGAGATAAAAGGAAAGAAAGACAATAAGAGCGTTTTCACGGTAAGTTAGCTTACTTTTGTAGTGTATAAAACGTAGAAAAAAGAAGTAAATAACACTCCTTTTTAAATAAACCCAAGCGGCCGTTCCATTTTAGATGTAAGCCCTAATAAGCTACAAATTAGGAGCGACACTCTTTTTAGGGGCAATAAAAATCGCCACACACCAAGAGTGTACGTCTCCAACTACAAATACTGTGTCGGACCCTCGTTTATATGGTCATCGAACCACTTAGGCTGGTATAATTATAGTCTTTTGTTCCTTAATATTTTAGCAAGATCTATACATGATGGAATGCTTTGTTTTGGTGCCATTTCAAAAGGTATATCTTTTGGCATATAAGAGGCTGTTTTAGTTCCTATAACCACTGCTGTATAACTCTTTTTCCATTTAAAACATTGGAAAAAACACTCAATAGTTGAAGGGGAAGAGAAGATAATGATAGAACCCTCTTGTGGAATATTAAGCATCCCACACTGTGCACATACAGTCTCATAAACAACTTCTTCAGATAAAAGCACACCAGCATCTTCAAGAATTGTATTCAGAGAAGAGGTAACAACTTTTGCTCTTAAAAAAAGTACCTTTTTATCCTCTAAACGTGTGTTAATTTCTTTTGCAAAATCATCTCCATAAGAGCTTCTTGCCTCATATACAGTAGTACCACCTCTTTTTTCAATCTCTTTTGAAGTTCCACTACCAATAGAATAAGAGGGAATATCTTTCCAACTATCAGTTAATGCATCAATGGCAATAACACCATTTTTTGAACTAAAAATTAGAGCATCATAAGAAGATAAATCGATTTTTTTTGAAAGGTGATTGATAAGAATAACAGGAAGATTCTCAGCATCTTCATACTGTTTTTCACTAAGGATATAAATCAAGTTAGAAATCCTTTGTTTTATTTTAATTTTGTTACTTTGGTACTCAGTTTAAAAGAGATCATAAAACCTAAAAAACGACAAGAGTTTGTCGTTTTTTTACGGTTTTATTCCCACTCTATAGTTCCTGGAGGTTTAGAAGTGATATCATATACGACACGGTTAATACCATCTACTTCATTAATAATTCTCGTACTCATACGCTCTAAAAGATCATGTGGGATATGTGCAAAAGTTGCTGTCATGCCATCAACGGACTCAACCATTCTAACACATACAGTATTGTCATAAGTTCTATTATCCCCCATAACACCAACACTTTTTACATTTAAAACTACTGTAAATGCTTGCCACACTTTATCATAATATCCACTTGCTTTTAACTCATCTTGCATAATCGTATCAGATTCTCGTAAAAGCCGTAGTTCATTGGCAGTTACTTCACCCATGATTCTAATCGCAAGTCCAGGTCCAGGGAAAGGATGACGACCAAGCATATCTTTTGGAAGACCTAGCTCTAAGCCAAGTTTTCGAACTTCATCTTTAAAGATTTCACGTAGTGGTTCAATAAGCTCAAATGTCATCCAATCAGGAAGACCACCAACATTATGGTGTGATTTAATTGTTTTAGAAGGGCCTTTAACTGAAACAGACTCGATAACATCTGTATAAAGTGTACCTTGTGCTAAAAATGAAATCCCATCATGTTTTTTAGCTTCTCTATCAAAAACTGTAATAAAAGTCTCACCGATTATTTTTCGTTTCTCTTCAGGATCAGTAATACCTTCAAGTTTAGTCAAAAACTCTTCAGTAGCATCAACCGTAATCAGATCAATTTCAAGGCGTTTAAACATCGCTTGAACTTGCTCTCGCTCATTGGCACGAAGAAGTCCTTGATCTACGAAAATAGCAACTAATTGCTCACTACCTATCGCTTCGTGAAGAAGTGTTGCAACAACAGAGCTATCAACACCACCACTTACACCACAAAGTACTTTTTTATCTCCAACTTTTGCTTTGATTTTTGCAATTTGCTCTTTTGCAAAAGAGCCCATGTTCCAAGTACTTTCCACATCACAAATATATTTTGCAAAATTTTTAAGAAGTTTTGTACCAAGTTGGGTATGGTAAACTTCAGGATGAAATTGAAAAGCATAGATATTTTTTTCCATGTTTGCAATTGCAGCATATGGAGAGTTTTCACTTCTGGCAATTTTTTCAAAACCATCAGGAAGCATATCTACTCGATCTCCATGACTCATCCAGACAATTTGACCACTTGGAGTTTCATTAAAGATTTTACATGTAGATTCATCTCCAAACTCTAACTCAGCTTTACCATATTCATGATGATCAGCAGGAACAACCACGCCACCAAAATGTTGTGTCAAAAGCTGCATTCCATAACAGATACCAAGCATCGGAAGTCCGAGTTCAAAAATTTCACTATCTGGATGATAAGCATCTTTTGCATACACAGAAGCTGGTCCACCACTTAGGATAATACCCTGTGGTTTTTTTGCTTTTATATCTTCTATCTTTTCATTGTAAGGTACTATTTCACAATAGACACCACTCTCTCTTAATTTTCTCGCAATCAATTGTGTATATTGCGAACCGAAATCTAAAACGATTATTGGAACTTGTTCCATTTAAAACCTTTATTATGTTTAGCCCAGTTTTGGGCTAAACCTCTTTTAGTATAAGCCTAAAACTTGGAACTGAATATACCATACAATCATTGAAATTACATATCCAACAACAATCATCCAAGCATATTTCATATGAGAACCAAAAGTATAAATACCTTTTAATCTTCCCATAACACCAACACCAGCAGCGGAACCAAAGCTAATCATACTACCACCAATACCAGCAGCTAAAGTCACTAATAACCATTGGTCAAGCCCCATTTCAGGATTAGCTTTAAGTACTGCAGACATAACAGGTACATTATCAACAATCGCAGATATGAAACCTACACCCATATTTCCTGCAGTTGGTCCAATAACAGCATAAAGATCAGTAACATATGTCAAGAATCCTAAAAAGTGAAGTCCACCTACTGCTGCAAGGATACCAAAGAAAAAGAGGAGTGTATCATTCTCAACCTTTTGCATGTTGACAAATACATCAAATGATTCACCCTCAGTTTTCTTAAGTCTATAAGAGTAAAGTTTTAAGATTGAAAGTCCAAACATCATACCCCACATTGCGGGGAAGTGAAAAAACTGATGCCCTAAAACTGCTGTAGCAATTGTTGCAATACCTAAATACATCACTACTTTTGCACCTGGTTTTAAAGCCTCTTTTTTATCTGTTTGTTCTGAAAAAGGTGGTTTACCATCAGGAACAACTTTTGCCAATAACCAAGCAGTGACAACCCATCCTACAATAGACGCTGGAAAGAGTGTTAAGAAATCAAGAAAAGTTCCTTTACCTGCAGTCCAAGCCATTAAAGTAGTAATATCTCCAAAGGGACTCCACGCACCACCAGCATTAGCAGAAACAACAATATTAATCGCTCCTGGAACTAAAAACTCTTTATTTGTTCTATCAATTGTAAATAGTACTGTTGATAAAATAAGAGCTGTTGTAAGGTTATCAGCTATTGGAGAGATAAAAAATGCCAAAAGACCTGTTAACCAAAATAGTTTTTTATAGGTGTAACCTTTTGAAACAAGTTTATATTTTAATACATCAAATACATTTCTCTCTATCAAAGTCTCGATAAATGTCATCGCAACAAATAGGAAGAAGAATATCTCAGCAATCTCTAAAATAAGATGTTTCATCTCAACATGTAGATGATTCACATCCAAATTATTTAACGCAAAATAGATACCAATAAGCATAAATATAAACGTACCCGTAAAGAGTGCTGGTTTTGCTTTATTGATTTCATAATGCTCCTCAGTTGCGATAAAATAGTATCCTATTATAAAAACTATAACTGATAAAATCCCAACCCAAGTCCCTGTATAACTTGCATGTTCTACTGTCTCTGCTCCACCTGAAGCGATACTAAATGATGTTAAAAACATTAACATTAATAAATATCTCATTTCAATCCTTTAATTTAAAATATAGTGAGCCCCTAGGCTCTCCTGTCTGTATATCGCACTTTTCACAATTTTTCTTGAGGTTTTTAGACGAAGTCGCAATAACTTCCCAATATCACCTTCCAAAATTTGATCAATTCGCTGCAAAGTTTGTTCTAATTTAGATCTCTTTCTGACAATTCCTGCATTTTCCCACATCAATTCACGAAGTTCGTCTTTAAGTACTTTGTCACCATCTTTGACAAGTACTTCTTCTTCTTGCGAAAACACTTTTAACTCAAAGTTGAATTTACTTGAGCAAATATTATCTACAGCTCTTTTAGAAAAAACTAATCCTTCAAGAAGGGAATTTGAAGCCAATCTATTCCCTCCGTGTACTCCAGTAGATGCAACTTCTCCAATGGCATAAAGATTTTTAAAATTCAAGACTTTTCCATCTAAATTCGTCTCTATACCTCCCATAGCATAGTGGAATGCTGGAGAAATTGGAATTTCATCTGCAGGAAGTTTAAAACCTAAATCTTTCATATTAAAATAAATTGTCGGAAAACGTTTTTTAAAAAACTCTTTCTCGAAGTTTTTAAGACTTAAAAAAACTTGTTTATGTGTTTTTTTCTTCCAATCAAAGATAGAACTACTTACAATATTTCTAGGGCTCAAAGGTCCTCTTTTATCATATTCAAAGAGAAATCTTTTTTTATCTTCATCTACAATCCAAGCACCCTCACCTCTTAAGGCTTCTGTTAGAAGTTGTTTTCTAGCACCTTTATTGTGAATAAATACCGTAGGGTGAAATTGCATCATCTCCATGTCACGAAGTTTTCCACCCTTTTCTAAAATAAGACCTTGCATCTCACCGCTAATAGACCTTGCATTGGTATGATACTTGTATATAGATCCTACTCCACCACTTGCAATAATTGTATTTTTGGCATAGTAATTTCTAAATGTCCCTTTATGATAGACACGCACGCCATGACAAATTTCACCCTCAATAAGTAAGTCTGTAACTGTAGAGTTATATAAGAGTGCGTGCTGATTCTCTTGCATCAAAAAATGATGCATACAACGTCCACTTGCATCACCACCCGCGTGAAGAATACGTGCTCTTGAATGGCCAGCTTCTTTAGTGTAATGAAGCGTACCATCTTCCCCTTTATCAAATTGAAAACCACGATCTATCAAATCATCAACAGCAACTCTCCCATCACGGCATAAAATCTCTACAGCTTCACGATTGCAAAGTGTTGCACCTACATTAATTGTATCTTCAATATGCACTTGAATATCTTCTTCATCATAAGGAACAGCAATGCCACCTTGTGCATAAAAGGTGTTACAATCCCATGAATTCTCTTTACAAATAATTAATACTTCTTTATCTTCACCAAAAGAGGCAGCAGCATTTAAACCTGCAATACCAGCCCCAATGATGATAGCGTCATATATTTTCATACACTAACCTCTGATTTAAAATATGGTTCTAAGTTATGAAAAAAAAGGGTTTGTTCTTTTAGTGATGTTTTAGGTGAAACATATATAGGTTCGGTTTTATATCCACACCCCATAAAAGATACAAGCAAAAGTGGTATAATAATCAGATGAAAACAGCTAAAGACATTATCTCTCATATTACTCGTAAACCTCAAAATTCTCAAATTATAAAAACAGAGTGTATTGATAAACTTATTTCGTGTCTACCACCACATTTAGCAAATGCAGTAATGTTCACCTATATCAAAAATCGTACACTCTTTTTTGTTTTAAATCACCCAGGACTTAAAATGGAATTTAATTATAAACATAATTTGATAAAGAGCTTATTAAACAAAATTAAAGATATTGATTTAAAATGTCAAATTATTGAGGTCGATACCATAAATTCTTTTGTAAGTAATAAGATACCAACACCTAAAGCTGATAAAAAAGTGTTAACTTATAAAGAGCGTTCTTCTGGAGAATTTACAAATTTAGCTACTTCAGATGAGTTAAAAGAGCTTTTTGAAAAGATTAAATCTACAATTAAAAATAACCCATGAATCTCCAAGAAAAAGTTTCACTTATTCCAAATAAGCCTGGGGTCTACCAATATTTTGATAAAGAGCGAAGATTACTCTATATAGGTAAAGCAAAAGATCTTAAAAAACGCGTCTCTAGCTACTTTAGACCTAGTGCAAAGTTAGGAGCACGAATTGCCAATATGATTTCGCAAACTACTTCTATGGAGTATATTATCGTTGAAAGTGAACATGATGCATTGATACTTGAGAACTCTCTTATTAAACAACTCAAACCAAAATATAATATTTTACTTCGTGATGATAAAACTTATCCCTATATTTTCATAGATTTAAACCAACCTTTTCCCCGATTTGAAATTACACGACGCGTTATAAAGGGTAAAAACATTAGATATTTTGGACCTTTTTCTACCTCCGCCAATGAAATTTTAAAAAGTATTTATGATATTTTTCCAGTAGTTCAAAAAAAAGGATGCCTTAATAGTAAAAAAGCGTGTCTTTTTTATGAAATCAAAAAGTGTCTTGCACCATGTGAAGAAAAAATAGATTCTCAAAGCTACTTTAAGATTGTATATCAAGCTATTGAAGCGATTAATGATCGTAAAAAACTTATCAAACAGTTAAAAGAAAAGATGGAATTTTATAGTGAGCAACTTCTATTTGAAGAGGCAGTGACTATTCGAGACAATATTCAAAAGATTGAAAAAGCAAATATACTCTCTCATGTAGATTTAGCAAAGTTAGAAGATTTTGATATTTTTGGTGTAGCGATAGAAGGGATAAGAGCAGTCGGTGTGAGACTTTTTATTCGAGAGGGAAAAGTAACTTCAAGCTCACATGCACATTTTAAATCTGACAATGGATTTGATCTTAATGAACTTTATAAGGTACTACTTTTAGAGTATTATCAACATGAACTTCCTTATACGCCTAAACAAATTTTACTTTATGAAGATTTTAAAGAGCGTGAACTTATAGAGAATATGTTAAAAAATAAGTTTAAAAGAAAAACAGAAATTTTAATACCAAAAATAGGTGAACGTAAAAAACTCACAACACTAAGTTATAAAAATGCACAAGAACTTCTAAGAATTGAAGCAAATAAGAATAGTGCAGAGATTTTAACTGAAATTAAAACACTTTTAAATTTACAAAAAACTCCTTTTGATATAGAGGGCTATGATAATTCTCATATGATGGGTCAAGCTACAGTTGGGGCAATGATAAAATGGAATGAAAAATTTATAAAAAAGGGGTATAGACATTACAATCTAGCTGCAAAAGATGAGTATGCACAGATGAGAGAACTTCTTAGTAGAAGAGTTGAAAGCTTTGATAAAAATTCACCTCCAGATCTTATGGTAATTGATGGAGGTGAAACACTTTTAAAACTTGCACTTAAGATAATTAAACAAAATGGTCTATTTGTCGATGTAATTGCAATTGCAAAAGAGAAAAGAGACGCAAAAACAATGCGTGCCAAAGGTAAGGCACATGATTTAATTTACACTAAGGATGGAAAATTTAAACTCTCTCCTAGTGATAAAAGGTTGCAATTCATCCAAAACATTAGGGATGAGTCACACCGATTTGCGATCTCATTTTTTAAGAAACAGAAACTCAAAGCAGATCGAGAAATCTCTCTTTTAACTAAAAAGGGAGTTGGTGAAGCGACAGTTCGAAAACTTTTGCAATATTTTGAAACTTTTGACAATATTGAGAAGGCAACTTTTGAAGAAATTGAGAGGGTTGTTGGCACAAGAATTGCTACAAGTATTAAAAATATTTAATATAAAGAGGAAATATAGTGATACTTTATGATGACAAACACAACTTTTTAGGTATGAGCTCACATACACTAGGTTTTTTAGGCTATGAGGATGTTGGAGAATTTCTCTCTATGCACAACGATTTTGCAAATCTTTTTGTAAACAAAGAGGGTTATATTTATAATTTTGACAATTTTAATTGGATTGATTTTGTACTTTATAGTGGAGCAGCAAATAAAACTGCGATAATTACCCTCAAAAATGGTAAAGAGACTAAAGTTGATCTTTCCATCAAAGAAGTTCATCTAGGACATGAGCTCAATGGTATCAAAAAACTATATAGTGTCAAACTTATTAGTGATAATTTCCATGAAATCTCTGGTGTTCCTAAAAGTAGTGAGAGTACTGGAGGAACTGGAGGATTTAGTCTTAGTGGATTGGTTGAAAAAGAAGAAAAAGTTGAAGAAATAGCAGCGCAAAATAATTTCCAAAATCTTATTGAAGAACCGAAACATCAAGAAGCAGAGAAAAGTGAAAGTTTTATTTTAAATATTAATGAAGATACATTAACTCCAAAAGAGACAGTAGAACACGCTCAATCAGAAGATACAGTAACCTCAAATAATCAAGATGATTTTAAACTTGATTTTATGAATCAAGAATCTCAAGATACTAGCTCTGATTTTATACTAAAACCTACAGAGTCTGAAGATGCAAATATTGATTTTTTATTAAAAAATGATGAAGAAGCGAAGGAAACTACGTCTTCAGAGTCAGACTTTACCCTATCACAGATAGAACAAAAAGATGAAACACAATCACTAAATAGTGATTTCCTATTAAAGAAGCATGATGAACAACCAACGCCACAAGTTGAACTGCAAAATGATACACCAAATATTGATTTTTTATTAAAAAATAATGATGAGGAAATCACACCAATAGAATCAAATTCTACTTTAGAACAAATTCAACCACAAAATGATACACCAAATGTTGACTTTTTAATTAAGTCTCATGAGAACGAGGTAGAAGAAGAGAGTTCAAAAGAGCAGCAAACAGAAAGTCCAAAAGTATTTGAATTTAATCTTTTAAAAGAAGAAACGCATACAGACACAAGCACTTTAGAATTAGAATCTAATTTATTAAAAGAAGCGCCTGTAGAAAACTTTAATGAAACTGATATATCAAACCATGAGATACAGAAGACAAAAGAGGTAGAAAACTCTACACCTGAAGATAATAGATTTAAACTTGACTTTTTAAAAATGGATATGTCGCCAACTGCTGAACCAGAGGTTCAATCAAAAGAGACAGAATCAAATGTATTAGCATACCAAGAAACTGATAATCAAGCTATTATCCAACAAATTAAAAATGATATAGAAGAGATTGATAACGTAAATGAAGAAATAGTTGAAGAAGAGCAAAATAATACAGAAATATTTTCATTAAACATCCCATCTATGCCACAAGTTGAACAACCTTTAGAGATGGATACACATACTACTGAGAATATAATGGACGAATCACTCTCAAATTTTCAAATCCATGAAAATAAATCACTTGCATCTAATAAATCATTTACAAGTACACTTAAAGGGCTTTTTAATACTAAAAAAGATCATGACCAAGAAGAATTTCCAATGGAATCTAATAATGAAGCATTTAGTTTTCATATAAAAGATAATCACCATTTGGAAGAACAAGAGATAGAGGATAAACTTGAAATTATCTCTGACGAAGATGAGAAAAATATAAATGAAATAATCCCGCAAGAAACGACTAAAGAAGAGATTTCCTTTGCATCGTTAAGTGCTTTAGGATTAACACCTGATGATGAATTTGATCTTCTTAGTGATTTTATCATGGATGCGAAAGAGAGTATTGACACGATTGAGCAATTTATTGAAACCAAAGATTTTGATAAAATTAATTATTCATTAGTCAAAATCAAAAGTTCCGCAGAAATTTTAAACCTTGATGCTATAATTAATAATGCTAATAACATTAGAAAACACTGTATTACTGAAAATAGTGAAAAAGTTATCCAAGAGACAAAAGCGCTCAAAGAGAATATTAACACCTTAGGCAAACAGTTAGAAGTTACAGCGATATAAACTTTTTGGAGAAAAAACCCATGAAAATTAAATGGAATTTGAGATTTATTACTATAGTACCAATTGTGCTTCTTACATTGGTCTCAATTTACTTTTTGTATGAAGCATATTTGAAACATAAAAGTACTCAAATGCAAGAGCATACGATACATGATACAAAGGCACTAAAAACACTTTCAATCAATATTTCGAGAGAAAGAGGACTTAGTGCATTATATTTAATAAATAAAAATGAGAAGATTAAACAACTACTTGCGGAACAAAGAATATCAACCAATACTGCAATTAATAGTATTTTAAACTTTAATAGTGCCTCTCAAAATGATGTAAATGGTCATAAAATTATTGACAATATTAAAAAGATTCAAAAATATAGAGACCTTATAGATAAGAATAACACTAGTTTTGATCACATGTTCACTTATTATGACAGTATTAACAGTACTATTTTAAGAAAAGTACAATCTTCTCTTTCAGGCTCAATCAATTATAAAGTAGACAACCTCTCAAGTAATTTTCTAAATGCTATGAATCTTATGAAATCTATAGCAAATGAGAGAGATATGGTTACCAATCTTTTAAATAAAAATGATGGTGTGAGCAAACTCTTTTTAATGGATACTTTTAAAAACAATACTATCGGTTCCTCTTTTCAAACACTACTTCCACAGTCAAAAAATGCCCTTGATTCCATACTATCAGATGTTAATTTTGTAACAGCAGTAAAAGAGAGTGATAAAATAAAAAGAGCATTACTTCAAGATGGGGATACAACACATAATATAAATCCACTTGATTGGTTCTCTCATGAAACTGATAAATTAGTTTATATCAATAAATTGTCAAATAACCTCTATTCACAAATGGATAATGAGCTTGAAAAGCAGAAAACTAGTTCGATGATACAAATGGTTCTATTAGGTTTATTGTTAGCGCTATCTCTTTATATGCTTTACCTATATAAAAAATTCTACCATTATCTTCATGATACAAAAGGTCTTGAAAAGCTCTTAAATAAAATTGTAAAATATGGTCTTATTGAAGATACTATTGATCTAAGAACAACTACTGGGGTTGAAAAGACTTACTCTATTATTGAAAATAGTGTTGATAAAATTGCAATTGAAAAGAAAAAAGCAGAACGTGCAAATGCTGCAAAAAGTATCTTTTTAGCCAATATGTCCCATGAGATAAGAACGCCAATCAATGGTATCATTGGGTTTACAGATCTTTTGAAAAATAGTAAACTAGAAGATGAGGAGAAAGAATATGTAGATATTATTCAAAAAAGTACAGATAACCTCCTTGAAATTATCAATAATATTTTAGACCTTTCTAAGATTGAAAGTCAAAAAATTGAAATTGATGAAATTCTCTTTTCTCCTGTAGAGGAATTTGAAAATACTGTTGATGTATATATGCCAAAAGCTGAGAGTAAAAACGTCAACCTTTCACTCTACATGGATCCAGATTTTGATCATTATCTCTTAGGTGATCCAACAAAAATTAAAGAGGTACTTTTAAATCTAATTTCAAATGCCATGAAATTTACACCTGAAAATGGACAAATTTCAATTGTAATTACCAAACAAGTTACAAGTAATCCAGACATAGAAAAAATCTATTTTGAAGTCAGTGATTCTGGTATTGGAATTGATACTAAAGATATGGAAGAAATTTTTGATGCATTTTCACAAGCTGACTCTACCATAACAAGAAAATTTGGTGGAACCGGCCTTGGACTTACGATATCTTCAAACTATATTGCTTTAATGGGTGGAAAACTTGAAGTTGAAAGTAAAGTGAATACAGGTAGTAATTTTTACTTTACTCTAGAGCTTAAAAAACAAAAACCTCTTAAAACTATTTACAACAATAGATTTAAAAACTTTCATCCACTTATTATCAAAGGTAAATTATCTCAAAATGGTCTTCAAACACATCTCAAAGAGGTGATGGATTACCTTAGTTCTGATGCAAAAATAGCAGTAATGGATCAATTAAGTGATGCATCTACTTTAGAAAATGTTAATCTTATTATTACCCAAAAAGATCTGATTTCGCAAGAGGATTATCAATTGTTAAAAGGTCTCAATATACCAATTTTCAATATTTTCAAAACTAAAGACAGAAACACACTCAAAGAGCTTAAAGAAAAAGGAATATTCGGGACTTATGAGCCACTAAATATAACAAAAATGGTGAAGTCTTTAACCACAATTGAGCAAAAAAGTGATTTTATAGCTACTGCTGTAAATGATGGCATAAAAGTTAAGCGTAAAGATAAATACCAAGTACTTGTAGCAGAAGATAATGAGATCAACCAAAAACTGATCCATAAAATTCTTGAAAATCTAAATTTCGATATCACTATTGTTGAAAATGGGAAGCAAGCAGTTGAGAAAAGAAAAGAGCAAGCATTTGATCTAATCCTTATGGATATAGCAATGCCAGTGATGGATGGTGTAAGTGCAACTAAAGAGATCTTAGCCTATGAAGAAAGTGAAAAACTCTCACATATACCAATTGTTGCTTTGACTGCAAATGCACTTAAAGGAGATCGTGAAAAATTCCTCAATAATGGATTAGATGATTATCTGCCAAAACCAACAAAAGAAGAACAGATTAAAAACCTTGCTATAAAATATGGTGTTTATAATGAAAAAATTGAGACATTGGAAGATATACAAGCAGAAGAAATTATTATTACACCTCTTATTGAAATAGAACAAGAAGAAGCGTATGAAGAAGCTGTTAAAGAAGAAGCCAGTATTAGTGAAAAAGAACTTCAAAAAGAGTATGAAAGAGAAAATATTCTTGTTTACAAAAAAAGTACAGTTGAATCAAAAATTTTTGAAAAAGTTTTAGGACAACTTTATAAAAAAGTAAATGTTGCAGAAAATACAAACCAATTTTTAAAGCTTGTACGAGAAAACAACTATAAAGTTATTATGGTTGATAAAGAGATTATAGATTTAGATATGCAAGATCTATTTGAAGTGATTGAAAACAGAAGTGCTACTACACTACTTTTGTTTAGAAGTTTTGACTCTATCGTTGATGATCAAACAAGACGAGATTTTGACGAAGTGCTTATAAATAGTGCAGATAAAGTCTATCTCAAACTTATATTAGATAATTATCTTACAGTTACTGATAAAGTGTAAACATGTTACGATGTATCAATGACATACATCGTAACTGCACTTCAAAGTGAAGCACAACCTATTATTGATTTTTTAAATCTTTCAAAAAAAGATACTCAAAAATTTCACATTTTTATAAATGATAACTTTACCCTCATTATATCGGGCATGGGGAAGATAAATAGTGCTATTGCTACAACGCACTTAAATCTAAACTCAGATGATCAAATAATTAATATAGGTATTTGTGGTGCAACAGATCATAATGTAAGTACATTATTTCAAATCAAAAAAATTATTGATAAAAGCAGTAACAAAGTTATACATCTTCAAAATAAAATACATTTAAATCCAGCAACTATCACATGTTGTGACACACCGCAAAATGACCCTAAAAAATTTAAGAATACACTCATTGATATGGAAAGTTTTGGCTTTTATCAAGCAGCAAATAAGTTTGTAAAAAAAGAGAATATAAGCATTTACAAGATAGTTTCCGATAAAATCTCTGATACTATTTTAAGCCCCAAAGAGGTACATAATTTGATCTATCCACATCTTAAGAGTCTATTTTGAAAAGTGCCATTGTTACCGGAGCTTCTAGCGGAATAGGTCATGCATGTTGTGAAAAGTTACTCACTTTAGGCTATCAAGTGTATGGCTTCTCTCGTAATTTTGACAAATGCAATATTTCCCATCCAAACTTTATAGAAATCCACATTGACTTAACCAACACAAAAGAGATCAAACAACTAGACAATTATACGCCTTGTATATTGATCAATTGTGCAGGTGTTGGACATTTTGCACCACATGAAGAGCTTAGCTTTGAGCAAATTGGAGAGATGATCGCATTGAACCTTACAGCACCACTCCTACTATCGAAACTCTTTTTAAGGGCATTAAAACAGCACAGTGGCTATATTTTTAATATCAACTCCATATCAGGGATTCAACCTGCCCTTTTTGGTGCCGCTTATGGTGCAAGTAAAGCGGGATTGAAACACTTTGGCACTTCACTCTTTAAAGAAGCTAGAAAAAGTGGTTTAAAAGTGATTAATATCAATCCAGATATTACTAACACGCAATTTTTTGATCATTTACACTTTCAGCCCACACAAGATTCACAGACCTATATCGAGCCCAAAGATATTGCCGATATAATTGAAAATGTTTTAAATCAAAGAGAGGGAACTGTCATGACTGATATCACTGTAGAGCCCCAAAAATTTCAGATTTCTAAGAAAAAATGATCAAAGTATTTATAAATGGCTTCGGTCGTATTGGTAGAAGTGTTGCTCGAATTATCCTCGAAGATGAAAGATTTGAACTTGTAGGAATCAATGATATCTATGATATAGAACAGATGAAACAACTTTTTGAGGATGATTCTATCTATGGCAAGGCACAATCAAACCTTAAAAACGTAAAACTCTTTAGTCAGCAAAAACCTCCCTCTATCGCATGTGATGTACTTCTGCAATGTAGTGGTGTACATTTAAATCAAGAGTTAAATCTTCCATATCTTAAAAATGGTGCAAAAAAAGTTATCATCTCAGCTCCAGCTTCTAGCGAAGTCCCAACATACATCTATGGGGTAAATCATACAGCGTATCAAAATGAAAATATCATCTCAAATTCCAGCTGTTCCGCCAATGCCATAGTGCCTATTTTTAGTATCTTTCAAAAACATTTTGGCATCAAAAGTGCCTTTATGAGTATGATTCACAGCTATACTGCTTATCAAAAACTTTTGGATGTTAAACACTATTCCAAAGATATGAGACGTGCACGATCAGCCACTCAAAATATTATACCTCTTGAAAGTTCAGCGGCAAATGCAACAAGTAAATTTTTTCCACATCTCAAAGATAAACTTTATGCAAAAAGTATCAGAGTTCCTGTTTCAGCAGCAACATTTTATGATTTAAGTATCCATTTAAAAGAGAAAAGTTCAGAACAAAAAATGTTAGAGGTTTTAAAAAGAGAGGTTAATGTTTCACCTATTTTAGAGAGTACACAAAAACCACTTGTCTCCAGAGATTTCATACAAAATCCCTACTCTGCGACCATAGACTTAAATTTTACGCAACTTATAGAAGGTGATCTTTTAAGAGTTTGTGCGTGGCAAGACAATGAATACGGATATGCAAAAAGGCTAGTAGATATGGCAGAAGTTGTCGCCACATCTACTTCCTAATTTTCACTTGACCACTTTGAATACCACAGCGGTTTCCATCACAGCCCCCAACACTACCACTATCTTCAGCATTTCCTACTAAAAATGCTTCAAGATTTGCCATTTTCTTTTTAGAAAGTGCGTTAATCATCTCTAAAACTTTAACTTCATTGGCATGCACCTTCTTTAGTTTACTCGAATGAAAGATAAAATAATCCTCCCACTCTGCTTGTTCTAACTGTTTTGCTCCATAATCCCCGGACCCATGGCAATTTTTGCAACTTTTTTTATAAACTTTCATTCCCTTTTCATTGTAATCAGATGCTTGTAACAAGCCAATCATCAAAAACAATAACACAATAAAACGCATATATTCCCCTTAGGTACTATTATAACTTATCTTTGTGTACTCTTTGTTTAGAACTTTATATTCTCAAAAATGGTATAATATATCAAAGGATTTTCAATGATTCAAAAGTTCATTATGATACTTTCACTACTACAGTTCTCACTATTTGCACAAGAAACTTCTGAAATTATCAAAAAAGTTGAAGATAATCTCAATGGAAAATCAGCCTATATGCAATTTACGATGATTGTAAAAACTTCTCGATATGAACGAAAAATGCAGATGCAAAGTTGGGGTGAAGGAAATGAAAAGAGTTTTATAAAAGTCACCTATCCTAAAAAAGACAAGGGTATCACTTTTCTAAAGATAGACAATCAAATGTGGCAATATATACCAAAGATTGAAAAAACTATTAAAATCCCCTCTTCTATGATGCTTCAATCGTGGATGGGAAGTGATTTTACCAATGATGATTTAGCCAAAGAGAGCTCTATCATGGATGATTATAACCATAAACTTATCGATCAAAACAGTACAACGTTTAAGATAGAGTTGCTCCCCAAAGAAGATTCTGCTGTAGTTTGGGGGAAGATAGTGATGATCGTATCAAAAAAGTATTTTTTACCTCAAAGTACATACTATTATGATGAGGATGATCTCTTAATTAGAACGCTTCATTATCAAAAATTCAGACAATTATCAGACCGTATGTATCCAACCTATTGGGAAATGCTTCCACAAAGTGAGGATAAAAAGGATCATAAAACGATTGTGATTGTTGATGAAGCAGAGTTTGATAAAGAAATAGATGCTTCATACTTTACCAAACGTGCATTAAAGCGGTATTCAAAGTAATGTGATGAAACCCTACTTCGCAATTGCACTCAAAAGTATCAAAACAAATCTTAGCCGATCTATTGTCACCGTACTTTTGACTGCTTTTAGTACAGCTGTTTTAATTTTCTCTTCAACACTAATGGATGGACAACATCAAATTATACTCAAAAATGCAGTTGAAGTCTATCCAGGATACATTCAAATTACAAATAAAAAATTTCGCGATACACCAAGTTTTGACAATCTCATTTTTGACAAAAATGCTGTAACACAAAAGCTAAAACTTCATGCTGATATCCAAACCATCACTTCACGATTTGAAACCTCTGCCCTCTTCTCTTCAAATAGCAAGACCGTTGGTGCGATGATAACCGCAATCGAACCAGAAAAAGAGAGTCAAGTCTCAAAACTAAAAAGTGCGTTAATCAAGGGTGCTTATTTAAATTCACAAGATGAAAATGCACTTTATATTGGAAAAGAGCTTGCCAAAAGGCTCAAAGTAGACGTAGGAGCAAAACTCTCGTTGATCTCAAACGCGGCAGATTACTCATTTTGTGCAGACAATGTCACCGTCAAAGGAATTTTCCAAACGGGACTTTATGAGTTTGATGCCAATAGTGCCTTTTTAAATCGAAGTTATTTTGATAAAGTTTTCCTAAGCCAGAATATAGCGACACATATCATCATCTTACCACAAAATCCAGCCATGGCAGACAGTCTAAGTCACAACATCCAAATAGAATTAGACAACACACTCATAAGCGAAAGTTGGAAAATGTTTATGGAATCTCTGCTTAAAGCCATGGAACTTGACTCTATCTTTGGATATATAACCCTTGGTATCTTTTTTATCGTTATCTTTTTTGTCATCATGATATACACACTCTTGATTGTTTTTTCAAGGGTCAAAGAGATAGGCGTTTTAAGAGCAATTGGAACTACTTCTAAAGAGATTTTATCTATGTTAGTATTTGAAAGTACTCTTTTATCACTTCTTGGCGTACTCATTGGTGGCCTGATAGGTGGATATTTAGCATACTATTTTCACATCCACCCTATTGAACTTGGTGCAGAGTATCAAGAACAGTTTAAACAGTATGGCATAATGAGTACTGCGCTACCAACAGACTTTAATCTTTTCACGATCACAAGAGACATGAGTATCATGTTTATTTTGGGCATTTTGAGTACACTTTATCCTATCTTCAAGATCAATACACTTACGCCATCACAGGCGATGCGTCATGTATAAACTTATCTTTAAAACCGCAATTCTTTCACTGTTTCGGCGTAAAATGCGTACCTTTTTGGCACTATTTATGATTGCATCATCACTTTGGGGATTGATGACCATGCTTGGCATTTATGATGGGATGATGAACCAAATGATTAACAATGCAATTCGAAGTGATAGTGGCGATATCACAATCTACAAAAAAGATTTTAGAAGCGACAATGATATCAAACACCATATCAAAGAGCCTCAAACTATTATTGAAGAAATCAAAAATTATCCTGCTATAAAAAGTCATGTACAAAGGGTGATAAGTGATGGATTGATAGCCACTGCAAAATACTCCAAAGGTGTTAAAATTTATGGTATAGATTTAGAGTCTGAAAAGAAGCAGTCAAATTTAGACAACTATATCAAAGAGGGGAATTTCGGTTTTGGCACGCGAAGTAAAGGTATTATCATTGGAGTCACTCTGGCAAAAAAACTTAAAATTTCTCTAGGAAAAAAAGTGATCCTTTCAGCACAAAACAGCGACAATGAAATTAACTCAATTGCACTCAAAGTCACAGGGATACTGAAAACAAATAACATGCATATTGACGGTATTGCTATTTTTATCCCCATCCAAAAAGCACAAAAGTTTTTAGGTATTGATGGCGTAATGCAGGTCTCTATGATCTTTGAAGATAAAAATCAAATTCCTATATTTCAAAATAAGATGCAACACAAATTTCAAAACTTAGAACTCTTTCGCTGGGATGAACTCTATCCCGCACTAATGCAGAGCCGTACGATTATGGAGCAGTATAGTCTTATCTCTTATCTGCTTATCTTTTTTGTTGCAGGCATTGGGATATTTGGTGTGGTTTTAGTCTCAGTGCTAGAGCGTTTACGAGAATTTGCAATACTCCAAGCCATTGGAACCCCTTTTAAAATGGTGGCACAAATCATCTTTTTAGAATCTTTTTTTATTGGCATCATAGGTTTTATACTTGGCTGTATCCTTGGTGGAGGAACGCTTTATTATTTTTATATCTATGGACTTGACTTAAGTGCTTTTAGCGATGCTTTAGATGAGTTTGGTATGGATGCTATTACTTATGCAGTGATCAAACCTAGTTACTTTATCACAGGTTTTTTTGCAGTACTTATTGCAGTTGTGCTTAGTATTATATTTCCACTACGCTTACTCAAAAAATCAAAACCCATCGAGGTGATCAATGACTAATTTTCTACAGATACAAAATATCGATAAAACCTTCAACCCTAACAGTGACATTGAAGTCAAAGCACTGCAAGATATCAATCTAGAAATTGACAAAGGTGAATTTGTAGTACTTGCAGGACCAAGCGGAAGTGGCAAAACTACCCTTTTAAATCTCATCGGAGGACTTGACGATGCGACAGAAGGAAAAATCATTCTAGATGGTACAACGATCACACACATGGAGGAAAAGAGACTTTCAAAAGAGCGAAGAGATCACATAGGATTTGTCTTTCAAGCTTACAATCTCGTCTCTGTTTTAAATGGTAAAGAAAACATTGAATATATCATGAAATTACAAGGGAGGTCTCAAAAAGAGTGTGATGAAAGAGTAGCTGAGATTGCTAAAAAATTAGGAATATTAGAACTTCTTCACAAACTCCCCTCACATATGAGTGGTGGACAACAACAACGAATAGCAGTTGCTCGTGCTGTAGCTTCCAAACCAAAGCTTATTTTGGCAGATGAACCTACAGCCAACCTCGACAGTGCTAGTGCTAAAGAGTTGATGGATATGATGCAAAAGCTCAATGAAAAAGAGGGAATTACAGTCGTATTCTCTTCACATGATCCCTTAGTGATCAACATGGCAAAAAGGTTGGTTTCACTCAAAGATGGTAAGATTATAAATAATGAGATACTTACTTAGTTTTTTTCTCTTTTCATCTATACTTTTAGCACTTGATATAGAGACAAACTTTGATAACAGTAATATCTTGGGATACCAAAAAGAGTTAGGCACTTCAGACTATAACCGGCTTAGACTCACACTAGATCTCTACCATGAAAGTTGGGAAGACATCAATGCAAAAATCATTTTAAACAATGAAAATATCTATAATTTCAAACAACAGCACAATCAAAATAAGAGCCACTTCTACAGAGGATACATCAGCTACCAAGGTGCAAAACATATGTTTTCTCTTGGTCTGCAAAGAGTTCCTTTTGGTGTAGGTCGTATCTGGAATCCTATCGATATTTTTAATCCCATCAATATCACAGCGGTTGAAACACAAGAGCGAAAAGGGACTGAGTCTTTGCGTTATGAATATGCGATAAACTCGCTTTCAAATTTAGATCTCACCCTCTCAAAAGACAAACAAGCAATAAGAGTCAAAGGCTATTTAGAAGTAGCGGATGTAGCATTGGTTCTTGTAAAAGATGACGAAAAAGAGATTATCGGATATGAAGTGGAAGGAGAGTTGAATGATATCACACTTCGTAGTGAAGGTGGATATTTTAGTGATACAGACCATTTTCGTTATATCATTGGCGCAGAGTATGGTTTTGAAAATTCACTCATAATTTTAACAGAGTTTTATCATGATACAGAACAAGAGCGTAAACAACTTGCTTTAAATTTTAGCTATCAATACTCACCGATACTCTATTTAAACTTTTTAACCATGAGGGATTTTGATACAAAAACACACCTCATAGCACCCTCATGTGCCTATAGTCTTAGTGATGAGAGTACACTCACTTTTGGTACATTTTTATATGAAAATAATATTCCAGATCAATACTATCTCCACTATTTTATCAACTTTTAAAAATGTACTCTCTGCACAGCATCCAAGAATACTTTATCTCCTAAATCATTTTCTAATTCCCCTTTTAACCGTAACAATTCAGTATGACTTAACATTTGAGGAACTAATAAATCACATTTAATATTGACACCATTTTTATGTTCAATGACTACATTTTCTATCTTTATCTCTTGACCTTTTAAAGTATAAGCACTCTTTTCTAATACTGTTCGGATATTAGAATCAACTGCCATAGTTTTAAATGAAATATACAGTGGTATCGCAACAATAGAAGCAACTAAAAGCGCATAAACTAATCCCTTTTTAGCACGCTGTATTGGTGAAAATCCCATGACTAAAAATGTTAAAGCACCAGCAAAAACAATTCCTACAAAGTTTGTCACAAAAAGTAAAAATGCCTGATAAAAGATATCAAATTGCATCCAACCAAGTCCAATACCCGCCGTTGAGATAGGTGGTACTAATGCTACAGCAATAGAGACTCCAGCTAAAGAGCCAACAATTTTCTCATTGTTTTTAGCATATGCCGCAGCCATACCAGAAGCCAGTGCCACAATCAAGTCTAAAAGTGAAGGTCTAAGTCTTGCAGAAATCTCATTTGTAAGGTTCTCAAAGGGTAATATCAGAGCAATTAAAGCTGAAGTACCTAATACTAATAAAACACCAATTGCTACTGTCTTAAAAGAGCTTGTGAGTAAACTTTGATCATTTCTTAAAACACCCATTGATCCTGATACAATTGGCTGCATAAGTGGGGCTATAAGCATCGCCCCGATCACTACAGATGCAGAGTTTAGAAAAAGTCCAACGGTAGCTAGAATTGTACTTAAAATCATCATTACGATAAAAGTAGGTTCTATACGTCCTTGATCTCGAAGACTTGCAAATAAATCACGATACTTCTCTTCACCAGCATGGGTAAAAAATGGTAAGGTATCTTGAACATATTTTACCCCTTCACTAGTTGTTGGAAGTCCTGAGAGTTTTACCGTTTCTTTATCCGAAGTTCCCTCTTTACTCTTAGCCCAAAAAGTTTCACTAGCACTAAGACGAATCGCCTGTTGTTTAACTTCAAACTTTATAGGAGTTTCACCAGAAGCTTTACCATCTATCATCACTTCAAGAGCAGGTGTAGTCTCTATGGATAGGGATTCACTTTTAATAAATCCAACTGAATTTGGAAGCGTTTTCTTTTTTGAGTTTTTAAAAATTGAGATATAAAGGTATCGTAAATAATCTATAATAGAAGTTGGACTTACTAAAAGTGCAGAAAGTTTGCTGTCACTAAGTGACAAAGAGTCTTGTACTAAAGAAGAGGCACAAGTATGGTTATCATGCTCAATGATTACGATACCACTTGCGGCTGTATTTATCTCTTGATCTTTGGCAGTTTTGAGTTTAATTTTTGTCTGTTTAAGAGACTTTAACTTTTTAAAAGCCTCAATTAAAAGTGCATACCGTTCTTTTAAAGAGTTATGCGTATAAGAAGCACTTTTATAGGTAAGTGGGGGAGCATCACCAATAAGTGCTCCCCATAAAACGATCTCTTCATTAGCATACAATAGATCTAGTGGTTTTGGGCTATTTTCAAGTGCAATCTCTAATGCATCTTCTAATTTTACTGGTATCTCAAACGTAGCACGTAATGTATTTTGATTTTTTAAAGCCAAAATTGCGACACTAAAATCATCTATATGTGCTTTTTGGAGAACATCTTTCATCTCATCCGTATTTGCTGAGATAATAACATGATCACTACTTGTAAATGTCTCATCTTTTAAAAATTTATCGACAGACAGCAATTCTATGGTGCTGTTAATTTTTCTTACTTCATCTCGTATATCTGTTGATTCATCACCATATACTAAATAAACCTTTTTACTTATACTACCCATCATAATCCTCTTTTTAATTGCTCTACTATTTGATTAGATTTTTCAATCGTTTTTATATCAATTGCACCACTTTCAACCAATTTCTTTACAGACGATATAATCTCTTCTATCTCTATAGGTTTGCTAATCTGATTTGCAAATAATAGCAAATTTACCCCAGAGTTTACGGCTAATTTTAGTGTTTCATCAAGCGTGTAATTTTTTGATATTGCCCCCATTTGTAAATCATCACTGATCAATACTCCCTTAAACCCAAGATCTTCTCTTAATATGTCATGATTTGTTTTATAAGAGAGTGTTGCAGGAAATTTTGGATCTATATTTTTATTGTAAATATGTGCTGTCATAATCATCTGTACAGCATCTTTTTTGATAAGATTTTCAAAAGGAATCAACTCCTTATTACTCCAACTATCACTTACATCTACAAATCCTTCATGAGAATCACCTATAGAAGAACCATGTCCAGGAAAATGTTTGATAACAGTTAAAATACCTTGTTTTTGCATTTGTGAAATAAAGATTGAAGCATAGTCACTTACGATTTTGGGGTCTTTTGAAAATGCTCTTTTATTTTTAACAATAACTTTATTTTTTGGATTTATAGCTAAATCAACGCTTGGAGCTAAATTACAGTTCAGACCAGAATTTTTTAGCATTGTTGCCATGTTCTTATATTTTACTTCTGCACTAGCTTTACCTAACTTTGCAACTTCAAAAGCACTTTGGGTTTTTAAAAACCCCTCTACTTTACCAAGACGAGAAACTAAACCACCCTCTTCATCTACAGAAATTAGAAATTTATTTTTAGAATACATATTTAGCTTGGTAGTGAGTTTTTTCAATTGTTCTGGATTTTTAATATTTTTATCAAATAAAATTACTCCACCTAAAGGATATTTAAATAACGTACTTGAACTGTTAACATCATAACCATCAAAACCAATAACAATCATTTTTGAGATTTTAGACTCTAAGGTTTGTGAAATCAAAGCTGATACTAAAAATAGCGTTACTAGGAAAATTTTAAACATATTTTCCAATTGCTAGAAATACATTAAAATCTTGATGTTTTTTAATAGTCTCATTGGTTTCAAGATACACCATCTCTAATCCAGCCTCTTCAAACCAATGTTGAATTTGCTCTTTATCAAATCCAAAATGTTCTACATCATCATGTCCAGATCCATGAAAAGTACCATCTTCACTCTCAAGATCACTTATGGCTAAACATCCCTCTTTTGTTAATGCTTTGACTGCATTTAATATAAATTCATCTGGTTTTTTTATATGGTGTAAAGTCATAGCTGTCACAATTAAATCAAAAGAATTTTTAGGAAGCATATCGTTGTTTGCATCATGTAAAAAAGTTTTGATATTTGATATATTTTCTTGTAAAACCTTACGTTCTAACTCATCTAACATACCTTGTGAGTTATCCATAGCAGTAAGTGAATTTGCTTCTTCAAAAAAATCAAACGAAACAAGTCCAGTACCTGACCCATAATCTAAAATATCTTTATCTTTTAGATCAATTAATGTCTTGATTTTTCGTGTTGTTTTCAAGGCACTTTCAACACGACGCGGATTAAGATCCCACTGTGTCGCTAATTTATCAAATCTACTCATATTGACTCTTTTTAATTTATTATAACAAAAAGATTTGATAGTTTAAAGTTTT
>JADGDK010000220.1 GCA_016744895.1 Campylobacterales bacterium
TTGAAGAGTCTGTAACGATAAAGATAGACAATCAATCTTATCTCTGTAAAGTACTGCAATTCTCTCCAGTGGTCAACACTCAAAATCAAACCCGTAATGTTAGATTTGCCCTTCCTGATGAGGCAAAACTTTTATCAGGTTTTAGAGCAATTGCACAAATCATTATAGAAGAACCCTCGCTGATGGTAGATAAAAAATCTGTCATCAAAAGTAATAACAAACATGTAGCATTTGTTAAAACTGATAATGGATATAAAAGTATTGCTGTACAAGTATTAGCTGAGGGTGACAAAGTTTATTATCTAACCCCAAATGAGTTGTTAAATGCACCAATTGCCATAAGCTCTCTTGCTGCACTTAAAAGTATGATGGGCGATTAACATGAATAAGCTCATATCCTATGCCCTGTCCCAAAGGCTGTTTGTTACACTGCTTGCTCTGATGATACTTGGATTTGGTATCAAATCCTATAAAGAGCTTCCTATTGATGCATTTCCTGAAATTTCTCCAATACAGGTAAAAATCATCTTAAAATCAAGTGGCATGACGCCCACAGAGATGGAATCACGCGTAGTCATACCAATCGAAAGAGAGATGGTAGGAATTCCAGGAGAGGGAGTCATGCGCTCCACAACAAAATATGGACTCTGTGATATCACGATTGATTTTGATGAAGGTACAGATATCTACTGGGCTAGACAACAAGTAAGTGAAAGACTTACCTCTATCATGGATGAACTTCCACAAAACTTAGAAGGTGGACTTGCCCCTATTAGTACACCATTAAGTGAAATTCTTATGTTTACTATCGAGTCTACTACCCTAAGTTTGAGTGAAAAACGCTCACTTTTAGATTGGGTTATCGCACCAAAACTTCGCTCAATTAGTGGTGTTGCAGAGATCAATGCACTAGGTGGAAAAGTCAAAACTTATGAAGTCACACCAGATTTAACAAAACTAAGAACCTATAATCTCACACTTGAAGATCTTTTTAAAACTTTAGAAGAAAACAATATCAATGACGGAGCTGGACGTGTTACCCAAGGTGTTGAAAGCATACTAGTACGAAGTGTTGGGAGGATTAAAACTATTGATGATATCAAATCCCGCGCTCTAGCATCTATAGAAGGAAAAGTGATTACTATTGCAGATGTTGCTGATGTACATTTTGGACATCTAACCAGAGCAGGTTTCTCAACACGAGATGGAAAAGGTGAAACCGTACAAGGTATTGTTTTAGGACTCAAAGGAATCAATACACTTGAAGTACTCACATCTGCAAAAAATCAACTAAAAGAGATCGAACCTCTCCTTCCTGCTGGTACGAGTATCGATATCTTTTATGACCGTTCAAATCTAGTAAATCTTGCTACGGGAACGATAAAAACTGCACTATTTGAAGCGGTAATTCTTATCATGATTATATTACTAGTGCTTCTTGGCAATATTGCCTCAGCGGTTAGTGTTGCTTTGATTCTTCCATTTGCACTTTTGATGAGTTTCATTGCTATGCAATATTTTGGACTAAGCGCAAACCTTATGAGTCTTGGAGGATTAGCCATAGCCATAGGTATACTGGTAGATTCTGCCGTGGTCATGGTCGAACATATCACTGCAGAACTTGGAAATGCAAAACATCAGTCCAAAAAGAAACTAGATATCATCTATCATGCGGCTATTGATATGGCACCTCCTATCATCACAGGAGTACTTATCATCATCATCGTTTTTATGCCACTTCTTACACTTGAAGGGCTAGAGGGGAAACTTTTTAAACCCGTAGCACTTAGTATCGTATTTGCACTATTTAGCTCACTTATATTGGCATTGACATTGATACCAGTATTGAGTTCTTTTATTTTAAAAATCAGACCAGATAAAGAATCATGGCTTATAAAAAAATTGTTAAAAGGTTTTAAACCCACTTTGGATTTTGCTATAAAACATACTAAGGCAGTTTTTATTGCAGTTGCACTTTTATTTATAACTTCACTCTTTTTTGCTTATAAAACAGGTAGTACTTTTATGCCAACCATGGATGAGGGTGATCTTTTGGTTCAAATTGAATCCTTACCATCAATAAGTCTAGAAGAGAGCGTCATACTTAACAATAAAATCCAACAAAAGCTTTTAGCTGACATTCCTGAAATAGATGCGATCATTGCAAGAACAGGAACAGATGAAATCGGACTTGATCCTATGAGTCTTAATGACACAGATACTTTTTTACGGCTAAAACCCATTAAAGAGTGGAGAGAACCTTCTAAAGAGTGGCTTACCGATCAGATAAGAACAT
>JADGDK010000221.1 GCA_016744895.1 Campylobacterales bacterium
CCTATAATGATTGCGGCAACTGCACATTATTCGATGGGTGGAATTCCTGTAAATGTAGCAGGAAATGTAAGAAAAAGTCCAACAGAATTTGTAACAGGTTTTTATGCCGCTGGTGAGTGTGCATGTGTAAGTGTTCATGGCGCAAATAGATTGGGTGCAAATTCAGTACTAGAAGCACCACTTTTTGGTCGTCATGTTGGAAAAACCATGGCTGCTGAGATTGATAGTTTAGAGTTGCAGGAAGTGAGTGCAACTGCTGCTGAAAACATGTTGGCGGAGATGAAAAAATTGACTGAAAGTAATGGAGACGAAAGTGTACCAAATCTAAGAGTTGAACTTCAAGCATCTATGACAGAAAATGCGGGAGTATTTAGAACGGCTGAGTCACTTCAAAAGCAGAAAGATCTTATCAAAACCTATAGAGAACGTTTTGAAAATATTCGTATAGATGATAAAAGTAAAATTTACAACACAGATTTACAAGAGGCTATTGAGTTAGGGCATATGATTGATTTTTCTGCTTTTATTGTTGAGGGAGCATTACTTAGAAATGAGAGTAGGGGTGCGCACTTTAGAAATGATTTTGATAGTCGTGATGATGAGAAATTTTTAAAACACACTTATGCAACTATGAACGAAAATGGTGATATAGATATTGAGTATGGCGATGTTGTACTTGGCAAGTTTACGCCAGAAGCTAGAACATACTAAGGAAGAATGATGGTAAATACAGAAGCAAAAAAAATGACATTTAAAGTTTTTAGGTTTAACAGTGAGACTGATGTTCTTCCTCATTATAAAGATTATGAGATTGAGGTGCAGCCAGGTGAAGTTATATTAGATATTTTAAACCGTATCAAATGGGAGCATGATGGCTCATTCTCATATCGAAGAAGTTGTAGACATGGTATCTGTGGTTCGTGTGCAGTAAAGGTTAACGGTAGAGCAACTCTAGCATGTAAAGATAGAGTAAGTGATCTTGAAGAGATATTTGGTGATGAGTTGGTGATTGAGCCACAGGATAAAACAAGATCTATTAAAGATATGGTTATCGATAAAAAGACTTTTTGGAGTAAGTACAATACCGTACAACCTTACTTAAATAGTGACATTGATGAAGCACCAACAGCGGAAAATCTTGTATCTATCGAAGATGCAGAGAAAATTGACGAAGCGGATTATTGTATTCAGTGTGGTAACTGTTACTATTCATGTCCAGCAGTGAATGTAAATGAAGATTATCTTGGACCAGCAGCACTTGCGATTGCTTATAGATTTAACGCAGATGTTAGAGATGAGGGGAAAAGAGAGAGATTAGATACAGTTAATAAAATTGGCCCTGGTATTTGGGATTGTGTAAAATGTTTTGAGTGTGCTGAGGCCTGTCCAAAAGAGCTTGATCCAATTGGGAAAATTACAAAACTACATCAACAAACTTTTGAAGAGGGAATGGCTGATAATAATGTAGCCGTACGTCATGCTGTAGGATTTAAGCCTTCAATTGTAAAACATGGTCTGCTTGATGAGGGTGAATTAGTAAAATACTCAGAAGGAATTCCTGGTGTGTTAAAACATGTTCCTGTTGCAATCAAAATGTTTAAAAAAGGTAAAATTATCATGCCTTGGAAAATGCCAAAAAGTAAGAATTTAGATGAAATCAAAAAGCTTGTTGAGATATCCTCAACTGCAAAGTTTAAGGGGATAAAATGAGTAAGTTAAAATACGCACTTTACACAGGCTGTACAGCTAGAGAGAGTACTCCTGAGCTTTTGATGTCAACATTGGCTATTGCTAAAGCTTTGGATATTGAGTTGGTTTTACTTGATGAAGCTTCGTGTTGTGGAGCGAGTCATCTTCAAGATTTTGATGATCAACTCTCATTAGTTTTAAATGCCAGAAATATTGTCTATGCTGAGAAACTTGGACTTACAATGGTTACAATTTGTAATACATGTCAGCTCAATACTGCTATGACAAAAGAGAGGCTTGATCACGATCCTAAGCTCAAAGAGACAATTAATGGAAAACTTAAAGAGGTAGGGTTAGAGTATCAAGGTACAAGTGAAGTCAAACATTTCTTATATGCACTTATTGATGATTTAGGGATGGATGCAATTGCTGCAAAAGTTACAAAACCTTTAACAGATATGCAAATTGGTGCATTTTATGGTTGTCATAATATCAGACCATCAGAATTACATCATAAAAGTAATGGTGGGGAGAGTGCTTATG
>JADGDK010000222.1 GCA_016744895.1 Campylobacterales bacterium
CCTTTACAGGACATGAGTCTATAGAAGGAACTGATGGACTCATACACATGAATGGTAGGGTATATGATAGTAGTATTGGTAGATTTCTAAGTGCTGATCCATTTATCCAAGCACCATATAACAGTCAATCTTACAATAGATATACCTATGTTATGAATAATCCATTGAATCTTATAGATCCAAATGGATACTGGAGTATCGATCTTGGAGTTGTTAAAATTGGTAACCATGGTACAAGTAATGGATTTGTAACAAGAGCAGTTTTAAAAAGTCCAATTCTGCAAGGGATAGGTTATGTAGTAGCAATGTTTTATGGAGGTCCTGCAGGTGCAGGAGCTTATAGTGCCTTTCTTACCAAAGCTAGCGGAGGAAGCTGGGGTGATGCAATAAAAAGTGGAGTTATCTCAGGTGCTATAGCTTGGGCATCAGCAGAAATAGCAAATGGAATAGGAAATCAGTTTGGACATGATACAAGTTTTTTAACAGCAAAAACAGGAATCCAATATGCAAATGCAGTTATGAAAGCTACAGCACATGGACTCAGCCAAACAGGAATACAAAAATTAAGAACAGGAACTGGCAAAGGAGCATTTTTAAGTGGCTTCATTACAAGTGGCTTTAGTGTAGGGGATAAAGGCTATGGTGGAGTTGAGACAAGAACAGTTATAATGATGGTAGTAGGTGGAACTGCGAGTGAAATTGGCGGCGGTAAGTTTGCTAATGGTGCTGTGACTGCTGCGTTTGTGCATCTGTATAATACGGAAAATGTTTTTGATAACGCCACTATTAATAAATTTAATGATGCTAAAATGAAAGAATTTGCAGAACTTGACCCTCAAACTATAAATAAAAGAGCGGTTCAAGGATTTGATGATGGGGCAAAAATGTTTGGTAGAATTGGTATAAGTTTGTGGAGTATTAATACCCCATATACTAAATTTGCTGGTATATTATCTTTTGGAACTTCATCTGTATTGGATGGATTTAAACATTTTACAAAAATGTATATGGGGACTTTTGATTCTGCTGAATTGGTTATTGACTATGCCATCCCTTATAGTGTTAAACCTTATGGACCAGCAGTAGGAGAAGGTTTTAGTCAAGTAATGGAGGAAGGATATAATTATGCTAATGAAAATCTTAGATAAAAATTACTTTATATTATTTATAACAAATATATTACTTTTTTATAGTTTCATGATACTAACACTTGGTGCCCTTGATTATATTGAAGATGCCAAAACAAGTGCTTATATTTTAATAGCACTTGTTGCAGGGCATCAAAATTTAAAATATAATATCAAAATTAAAGAACAAAAACAAAAGAGTATTTTCTATTCTATTTTTGTTTTTATTATTGCGATTGTAATGCATATCTATATTTTTCAGTTATATAATATAAACTTTTATGATGAAAAAAATTGGCAATTTTTAATTATGTTTATTATTTTTATAATTGCTGAAATTGTTAACTATGTAAAAAATGTTGAATATCTTAAAAATGTAATATCTGGAAAATTTTAGTCCCGTAGGCTGTGGTGTCCCCACCACACCTTTTTAATTAAAACAATATGGAACACTCTTAATGGGGTCAAAGTGTGCCAAGAAGGCGTAACAACTAAGTAATTTAGGAGGATTACATATAGCTATGCTATATAAGAGATGGTAGAAGGTCTACCGCAATCGCTATGCAAGTGGAGATTGCAAACCACCTTAAGGTGCTGTAGTAAAGAGCTATGGTGCTGAGCGTTAAGGAAAAGGCAGAGCAAGACTCTGTCAGGTGTGTATCAAAGAGTTGAACGAAAGTGAACCATTGATGAAGTTTCGAAACTTTTATGATTATGCTAAAACTAGGGATAATTGACTGACCTAGGATAACTCACAAGCAAACTTGCTTAGTGTTGTGAGAGCATACGGAGTGGAGATGGCAAGAATTTGATATAGGCTCTTATATGGAACTTGGGAAGTTGTCGTAACGATGATAAGGGAGAGATTCAAGTGGAAGCCCTACAAGAATTAGAGTACCGATGCGTTGCACAATGGCGGATTAGCCTGTAGTAGTGATGAAGCTCTTGTAATGAGAGTGGAGCGAAGGGGGCTAAATTGTTTAGTTTGAGATTATCATACAACTGCATAGGAGGATATGATGATGAATCAAATAAAATCACAAAGTATTACCAAACGACAAGTTTGGGAAGC
>JADGDK010000223.1 GCA_016744895.1 Campylobacterales bacterium
CTACTACTATCATCATTTCTTTATTCAGACACAGTAAAATTGGAAAAAGTAATTATTGCAGGGCATAGTACATCCTTGGTAGGTGAATCAATTACATCTTCTGAGGGAATTGTAACACAAAAAGAGATTTCTCAAAGACCGCTGCTTCGTTCTGGGGAAATACTGGAGTTTGTACCGGGTATGGTTGTAACCCAGCATAGTGGTTCAGGAAAAGCAAATCAATATTTTTTACGAGGTTTCAACCTAGATCATGGTACAGATTTTCGTACTACTATTGATGGAATGCCTGTCAACATGCGAACACATGGTCATGGTCAAGGGTATACTGATTTAAATTTCATCATTCCAGAACTTGTTGAGTCTATAGCATATGAGAAGGGTCCATACCATGCAAAAAATGGTGACTTTTCAACTGCTGGAGCTGCTGCTTTTAATATCTTTGATGTACTACCTCAGAGTTTCATCTCCGTTGAGCTTGGAGAATATGGCTATTTAAGAACACTATTTGCTGACAGTATCAAAACCCAAAAAGGCACTATCACACTTGGTTTAGAAGCGCATCATAACGATGGAGCTTGGGATAATATAGATGAAAATGTACGCAAAACAAATGCGCTGATACGCTACAGTCGTGAAATAAATAATGGTACTTTTAATCTTACATTGATGGCATATGATAATAGCTGGAATTCAGCTGATCAAATTCCACAAAGAGCAGTAGATCTTGGACTTATTTCAGAGTATGGTTCACTAGATAAAACAGTTGGTGGGGAATCAAGTCGCTATAGTATCAGTGGTGAATATAACCTAAACAACTTTTCCATCTCAGCATATGCAATACGTTCAGAGCTTGATCTATTTTCAAACTTTACATACTTTTTGGATAAACCTGTGATTGGTGACCAGTTTGAACAGCTGGATGAGCGAAATATTTATGGTGGAGAGGTATCACACTATACGCATTATCACTTAAACAACTCCACATTGTATCATAGCAGTGGTATTCAACTGCAATATGACAAGATTGGAAATGTTGGCCTTCATAATACACAAGATAAACAGCGTCTATCTACTATTCGACAAGATAGTGTAGATGAATTTTCTGTTGGTGCTTTCTCAAATCTATCCACAAATATAACGGATGAAATTCTACTAAACATTGGTGCAAGGTATGACTACTTTGATGTTGATGTGACAAGTAACTTCAATGAAAACAGTGGAACAGCAGATGATAGTCTTTTTAGTTTAAAAGGTGGATTGATATACACACCATCCACTGATCTAGAGTTTTATTTAAGTGCTGGACAATCTTTTCATTCAAATGATGCACGTGGAACAACCATTCACAGAGATCCACAAACAATGGAACTTGTTAATCCAGTAGATTTACTTGTTCGTGGTGTAGGTAGTGAGGTTGGTGTGCGTTATTTTGATCAAAACAACTTAAACCTTTCTTTCGCAATATGGCAGCTTGATCTTGACTCTGAACTTTTATATATAGGAGATGCAGGAACAACTGAAGCAAATAGAGGATCAAATAGATGGGGTGTTGAGCTAGCAGCATATTATTGGTGGAATGAGCTCTTAACAAGTGACTTTGAGTTTGCTTGGAGTAATGCCCGCTTTAGTGAAAATGCTGATGATGAAGGAGACTATATTGAAGGATCTTTACCATATGTACTGAGTGCCGGTCTTACCCTTACGCCTACAGATGATTTTGAGACAACGCTTCGCTGGCGTTATTTTGGTGAACGTACTCTTGATAGTTATAACCATGTAAAATCTGATCCTCTCAATGTATTTAACCTCAATATGCAATACAAACGCCAAAATTGGATTTACAAATTATCAGTATTGAATTTATTTGATAGTAAAGATCATGATATAGACTACCTTTACAATTCTCGCCTACAAGGAGAGACAGCAATAGGTATTGAAGATAGACATTTTCATCCAATTGAACCTAGAACACTTCGATTAATGATAGCATACATGTTTTAATTGGTTTTTGTTTCTTTTTGTCGATTTTTTTATAGAAGATAAAGGGATTTTTCAAAGCTGAAATTATTTCAAAAATCCCTTACTTTTAGGAGTTTCTAGATACCTTTTTTAAAAAAGATGTAGGACTGCTATGGTTTCTTTTGAACTTGTTTAAAAGTTCATACCTTATAGACTTTTTCTTTGTTGTCATGATAAC
>JADGDK010000224.1 GCA_016744895.1 Campylobacterales bacterium
CATGGAGCCAATAGATTGGGTGGCAACTCACTTTTAGAAATTGTCTCTTTTGGAAGATTATCAGGTAAAAATGCTGCTAAATATGCACAAAGTATAGAGTATAAAGAGTTTAATCCACCTTTATATGATATAGAAGAAATTTATGAAATTCCAAATGAAATAAACTTTTATGAAAAAAGAGCACTTCTTGGGCGAGAATTATATGAAAATGTTGGAATTGTAAGAGATGAACGGTCTTTACAAAAAGTACAGGCATTAATTTTAGAAATGGAAAAAGAGCTTGAAGTAATGGGATTAGGAGATAGAAGTAGAGTTTACAATACTAATTTAACTGAACTTATAAAGTTTAGAAACTCTATTGCCCTTTCAAAAATTATTGTACAAAGTGCAATAGATAGAAAAGAGAGTATAGGGGCACATTACCGTGAAAATTAAAATACAAAGATTTTGCAAACATCGACAGCCAGAAAATGCCATTATAGTTGATTATGAGATACCCTATGAAGATATAACACTTTTAAATGCACTTACTTACATCAAAACGACAATTGATCCAACACTGACTTTTAGCAGTGGCTGTAAAAGTGAAGTGTGTGGAAGTTGTTCCGTGCGTGTAAATGGAAAAGAGAAGTTAGCATGTGGTTATAAACTTCAAGAAGGGGATGTAGTTGAACCGTTGAGGTATGTAGAGATTTTAAAAGATTTAGTAGTTGATCATAGTAAAGCACAAGAGACACTTAAAAGAGTTATCGGTTGGCAACAAGGTATTTCCCCAAAAGAGAATATGAGTATAGAGGAAGAGAAAAAAATTGAACTCCAAAGTGACTGTATTTTGTGCGCAAGTTGCTTTAGCTCATGTCCTGTTTTAGAAGTTGATGGTGCATTTTTGGGACCGTTTGCCATGACTAGAAACTATCGTTATGTCAGTGATGCACGATGTGAAGATGAAAAAGAAAAAGTTGATGCAGTTCAAGAGAAAGGTGTTTGGGATTGTACACTTTGTGGAGAGTGTACAGTAGCATGTCCACAAGGAATCGACCCCAAAAATGATATAATGATGCTAAGAAGCAAAAGTGCTCAGCATGGATATAGTGATCCTACATTTTTAAGTGAATCGGATGATATGTTTGGTGGTGGATTTAACCCAAGTTTTTAATAATATAAATTTTTAAAGGAATTTACATGGCAAAAGAACATAGTTTTGATATAACAGCTGAACTTGATGCGCAAGAGATGAAAAATGCGATTGAACAAGCTAAAAAGGAAGTTGGGAATCGTTATGATTTTAAAGGGGTAAAAGCAGATATCAATTATAATGAAGAGGGAAAAAGTATTACTTTAGTCTCCGTGAGTGATGCAAAAGCAGAAGCGATCATGGATATTGTGATCTCTAGAACGATTAAAAGAGGTATTCCTTCAAAATCGATTAACGAAAATAGTCGAGATCAAGTGGGTGGAGGAAATACAAAAATAGTACTTTCTATCGTAGATGTGATTTCAAAAGATGATGCGAAAAAAATTGTTAAAGGGATTAAGGACCAAAAACTCAAAGTTCAAGCACAAATTCGTGGTGAAGAGATCAGGGTGATTGGAAAATCTATCAATGACTTACAAACATGTATCGCTGCGGTCAAAGAGATGGATATTAATGCACCCTTGAGTTTTACAAATTTAAAATGAAATTCTTTAAAGATAGAGATGAGATTAACATGACTCCAGTGATTGAGGGCTTTAAATGTAAAGCTCTTGTTTTTGGCGTCTTTTTTGGTTTGGTAATTTTACCAATATTAGTTGGATTATATGTCTGGTATGCTTATGATGTAATAGTTGCTATTGGGGTAGTTTTATTTTTATATATTGCCAGTTCTATTGTCGGAAGCAAACTTCGCTTGAGCTCTTTGCCACCACAGCTTAGAGAGCGTTCACTCTCTTCACTTGAGATTGCTAGATGGTATGTTCATCAACACCATTGTTTTTAAATATTGTGCATTTTTTCTTCAAGTTTTGAAACACTTGAAGAAACTTCACTACTTAGTGTTGATAAATAGGTGATATTTTCACTATTTTTTTGTGAGGTTTCTTTGGCATAATTGATTAGTGTTTCAATGTTTTTGATACTTTTTTCCGTATCAGATGATTTATGAGTATTTTGTGTACTGATATCAGAAGCATTATTGATATACTCAATAC
>JADGDK010000225.1 GCA_016744895.1 Campylobacterales bacterium
CATATCAAGTGGGTTATTTAGTGTAAGTTGCATAAAAATCCTTATTTACCTTATTATATAGAAGTTTTTCTATTAAATATATTACCATATATGACGATAATAAAACATAGTTAATATTTCTTTAAATATTAGAAGAGTATTATAAAATAAATTTATATTTAGGATTTTTATGAAATCAGATAAAGCAGAATATTTTGATGTAGTATGTATTGGTTTAGGACCAGCAGGAATGGCAATTTCAATACTTGCAGCTGAAATTGGTTTAAAAGTTTGTGCAATAGAAAAAGATAAAGTAGGCGGAGAGTGCCTCAATGTTGGATGTATACCAAGTAAATCACTTCTAAGAATGTCAAAAAACAAATATGCAATGACCAAATTAAAAAACTTAAAATTAACCTCTGATGAAGCACCAGAACTTAAAGATCCTTTTACGCTAATCAATGAGCAACTTGATTATATCGCACATAAAAAGACATTGAAAATGTTTGAAGATGTTGAGCTTATTGTGGGAAAAGGAGAAGCAAGTTTTATCGATTCTAAACATGTCCAAATCGGAGATAGAGTTGTTACTGCCAAAAATATCTTTATAGCCTCTGGAACGCTTCCTGTAATTCCACCAATTCCGGGTATCAATGATGTAGATCTTTTAACCAATCAAAATCTATTTCAACTTGAAGAAATTCCAAAAAGTATGACTGTCATCGGTGGCGGAGCAATTGGCTGTGAAATGGCACAAGCATTTGCAAAACTTGGCACAAAATGTAATATTGTTCATATGGCAGATATGCTGATCCCGATGGGAGATCCAGCTGCAAGTGAAATCATCGAAGAGGTCTTTAAAAAAGAAGATATTGATGTTTATAATTCCAAAGAGATTACAAAGATCACAAAAGAGGGAGATGAGATATTAGTGCATACCAAAGATGGTCTTGTACTTAAGTCTGAAAAACTTCTACTTGCATCTGGTAGAAAAATAGCACTTGATAGCCTAAAACTTGAAAATACAAATGTTACATATGACCAAAGAACAGGTATCAAAGTTGACAATAAACAGAGAACAACTGACAAAAATATCTATGCGGCAGGAGATTGCACAGGAGGCGTTATGCTCTCTCATGCAGCGATGCATCAAGGTATGTTTGCAATTATGAATGCCATCAGCCCTTTTCAGCTTTTTAGATATAAAAACTACGTCATCCCATGGACTATTTTTACAGACCCAGCCATTTCGCATGTAGGTATGAATGAAAATGATCTCAAAAGAAAAAAGATTAAATACAAAGTCTATACTGCAAAATATGAAGATTATGGAAGTGCCATTGCTGAAGATGTAGGAATTGGTTTTGTAAAAGTATATGCAAACAATTTTGGACGTGTTTATGGTGTGAGTATCGTAGGTGAAGGTTCAGGAGAGATGATAAATGAATGGGCACTGATCATACAGCAAAAAATTAGACTTCATTCAGTCATGTTTTTAGCACACTCATTTCCTACTATGGGATTTTTATCTAAACGTGTTGCAGAGATGTGGATGATGGAAAAGATGGAGAGTTCAAATTTAAGAAAATTTATCAGGATTTTCTATAAAAGAATGTAAAAAATTTATATCAAATTAAGGAGCAAGACATGGCAAAAGTAGTTAAAGTTATAGAGGTGTTATCTCAATCAGAGAAAAGTTGGGAAGATGCGGCACAAAATGCGATTACAGAAGCAGCAAAATCGATCAAAAATATTAAATCGATTTATATCCAAGATAAAAGTGCAAAAGTAGAAAAAAACAAAATCGTAAAATACCGTATTACTGCAAAAATCTCTTTCGTAATTGAATAGATTTAAATCTTACTCAATGAGGGTGCAAACGCTTTAGTGCTCACTTGCACCCTCTCACCAATCTCAAACTGTTTTGACTCTTGCGTGTCTAGTACCACCTCAACAACCTGCTGACCAATAGCAACCACCGCAATATAAATAATATCAGATTTTATAATGTCTAAAATCTCTCCAGAAAATGAAAATTTTTGACTACCATAAGTATGTAAAAGTATCTCTTTAGGCGTGCCATCTTTTATAAT
>JADGDK010000226.1 GCA_016744895.1 Campylobacterales bacterium
CCAAAAACATAAAACTACCTATTGGACGACTCTGGTCTGAAAGTCCTGCTTTATTTCTTTTAATCGCTCGTGAAATTGCTTTAAGTGCACTATCTTGTCCAAGAACTCTACGTTTGAGCTCATCTTCTACACCTAATATTCGTGCTTTATCACTTTGAAGCATTTTATTGACTGGTATCCCTGTCCATTTACTGACAATAGTAGCGATCATCTCATCGTCCACACTATTTTTAAGCAACACCCCACCCTCTTGCATCTGATCCCATTTGCTATTTAAATCTTTTTCTAACTGCTCAAATTTTGGAATTTCACTATACTCGATTTCAGCGGCTTTATTAAAATCTCCATTTCGTTTTGCACTCTCAGCTTCACGACGCAGTTCATCTACTCTTGTTTTTGACGCTGCAATCTCTTTAAAGACGCTCTTCTCATTTTCAAACTGCGTTTCCAGTGCTCTTTTTTTCTCTTCAAGATCAGCGATCTCTTTTTCAATTTCACCTAAACGCTCATCATTTTTAACAGATTTTTCCATCAAAAGTGCCTCTTTTTCAACTTTGAGACTATCCACTTCTCTTTTTACTTTTGAAAGATCAAACGGTTCAGATTCTATCTGCATTTTTAACTCTGCTGCTGCTTCATCAATAAGGTCTATCGATTTATCAGGTAGATATCTATCTGTAATATATCTGCTACTAAGTTTTACAGCAGCGATCAATGCACTATCTAAAATCTGTACATTATGGTGCGCTTCCAGACGCTCTTTGATCCCTCGCATGATCTGTAATGCTTCATTTTGATTTGGCTCCTCAACTTTTACAGGTTGAAAACGTCTCTGTAAAGCTGCATCTTTTTCAAAATATTTCCGATACTCTTTTAGGGTTGTTGCTCCAACGGTATGAAGCTCACCACGAGCAAGCGCTGGCTTTAAGATATTTGCCGCATCCATGCTCCCTTCACTCGCCCCTGCGCCTACGATGGTATGAATCTCATCGATAAATAGGATAATATTTCCATCTTTTTTAACTTCATCAATAACTGCTTTAAGTCTATCTTCAAACTCACCACGATACTTTGCCCCAGCTATCAACGTACTCATATCAAGTGAAATAACTCTTTTATTTTGAAGGGATGTTGGAACATTTTTATCTGAAATCTTTTGAGCCAAACCTTCTGCAAGTGCCGTTTTACCCACACCTGGTTCACCTAAAAGAATTGGATTGTTTTTAGTCTTACGAATCAAAATCTGCATCATGCGTTGAATTTCTTCATCACGACCGATTACAGGATCAAGCTCATTATCAACTGCTTTTTGTGTCAAATCTATTCCATATTTTTCTAGTGCTTCAAGTTTCTCTTCTGCACTTTGTGAATCAATTTTTCTCCCGCCACGAATCGCTTCAAGCGTCTTTTTAAGCTCTAAAAGATCAATATACTTAGACAATGTAGTTTTAATTTCTGGATGGTCTAGATTTGCTGTAACCCAAGTATCAACTGAGAGATATTGATCTCCACTTTGTGTCATAACACCTTCCGCTTTTTGTAACGTTTCGGCTAAATCTCTTGATATCTTGATATTCTCTTTGGTGACCGTTGAACTTTTTGAATAACGTTCTACTGCGCTTTTTAACTCTAATTCAAGTGCTGCTTTATCAATATTCATCTTATTTAATGCTTGATTTAAAAGTGAACTTGTATTGGTAATTTGTCCCCATATCAAATGGAGGGCTTGTACTTCTTGGTTTTTGCTATGTAATGCGAGTGATATACCACTTTGGATTGCCTCACTCATGGCGTTTGTTAATTTTTCAAATAAATCTTTCATAACTACTCCTAAAAAATAGACCTTATTTAGATCTATTTCATTTATTTTTCATTATTATACAACATTGAGTCTATGTTTGTCAAGATACATTAGTTAA
>JADGDK010000227.1 GCA_016744895.1 Campylobacterales bacterium
GTTTACGCAGTATGTAGCACCTTTTTTATCACTACAGTCTTGAGCAATTAAAATTGTATTTTTAACGCCTGCATTATAGGCAGCATCGATATCACTTTTTTTGTCACCAACCAGCCATGAATTTTCCATATCTATATCAAACTTTTCAGAGGCTTCTAAAAGCATACCAGGGGCTGGTTTTCTACAGCCACACCCACTATCTGGATCATGATGACAATGATATACTTCATCAATAAATATTTCCTGTTTTTCTAGAGCATCAAGTTTCCAAGCTGTCACTGTTTCAAAATCTTCACTACTATAATATCCTCGACCTATTCCAGACTGATTGGTAACTACTATCAATAAAAAACCAAGTTTTTGATACTTTTTTAAAACTTCAAAAATTCCATCGCAAAACTCAAAATCTTCAATTTTACATACATAGCCATGATCTACGTTGATCACACCATCTCTATCTAAAAAAAGTGCTCTATTTTGTGCCAAGTTCAAACTTTAAATCATTTTTTAAATAAGTAGCCTCAGCTTCATTTTCAAACTCAAGCGTTGTGTTGTTTATCAGATATTCAGCCATCAAAAGATATATCGCTCCCTCTTTTTTATTCTCAAGTGCATTTTTTAATACTTTACCAAGATAATAATTCGCATAAAAATTATAAGGTTCTCGCTTCACGATACGTTTAAGTCTATTTGCAGAAGTATGCGTAAAATCCAAATTACCATCACATATAGCAATAAGTATATCTATTTTAGTCTGATTCTTATCCAATTCAATACTTTTTTCATATGAATATCTCGCTTCATTAAAAATACCAATCTCAAAATAAGTATCTCCAAGTTCATTCCAAAGTTCATAATCATTATCCCTTGCAGCAATCTCTTTAAGACGGCTAAGTCTAAGTGCCAAATCTAAAACTTTTGAAATTTTTTGCTTTTCTACAAATTTAGGATCCAAAGTATACGCTCTTCGTATAAGATCAAATCCCTCAGAAACTTTGTCCGTTCTAAGATAAACAGATGAAAGTTTGAGCATACATTCAATATTATCAGGATTTTCATTAAGTATTTTTTCTAAAAATGACTTTTTCTCTCCAGTTTGATTCTCTTTAATAAAGAAATAATCTTTGCATACAGGAAACTCTTTTGCAAAGAGTACAGAGCCTGTGAAAAAAAGAAGTAAAACTACGATTTTTAGCCTATTCATTAAATTTTATATTCCTTAAAGGTTAGAATGGTAAAAAATATTTTCTACCTAAATGATTTGTTTATTATATAGATAATTGATTAAAATTCATTATTGCATATATTTAATTTATTCATTTTAAGGAAATCGTAAGTTTACTCAGGTGGTTAGTACTCTTGAGTTAAACCCCTTTTACTGCTAAAATATATGATAAAAACACCACAAGCTAAAAAACTCTTTCTTCTTTTTTCAATAAGATATCATCTATCAACTTCAACCCATATAACAAATAAAATAGCTAAAAAAAATATAAAAACAAAAGGGCTAGACTAGTTCAGAAAGTATAAAACATTAAAAATGTACGATAATATCGATGAGAAACAAGTATATAAAAGTTAGCCACATGTCAGAGGTAAAATTTAGAGAGGTTGTAAATCTATTTTCCGAAGATCTAAGCACAACACAAAAAGGAAATTTAAACCAATCTAAATCGTAATACAATAAACAGTTCTTTGATTTTCATCTTTTATATGGTCATCAAACCTTTCCACTTGAAAGGCAAAAATTGAAGTTAAAAATATAAAAAGCTATAATTATATAAATCAATTTTCTTTTCATTGATAAGACCTATTTTTTATAATTATAGTAAATTTGTAACATCAAGGAGAATAAGGTTAATCAGGTGGTCCATAATTTTTCTCTTTATGCCTTTTTAGTGCCTCTTCCTTCTTCTT
>JADGDK010000228.1 GCA_016744895.1 Campylobacterales bacterium
AGTTAGTACAAATCTACAAGCCGCTTTTAGTTTGAAAACTATTACAACTAAACCAACCATAAATCAAAAAGTAATTGAAAATATAGATAAAAGTATTAAAGAGAAAAAAAGTATTGACTTCTTAAATACAGCTAAACTAAACTATACAAGTAGAATTCCTGAAATGTATGGTACATCCTTATATAAATTATTAAATCTTCAAAAAAGTGATAGTGACTATGTTAATAACGATATACTATTAAAACTCACAGTAACTATTCCCTTTGAAAGAGTTAAAAAAGAGGTTCAAAACAGTTCTATGTCAGTAATCATAGATAAAGAGGATCAAAATACTGTATATAATAAAAATGGTAAAAAACTAACGGAAGAAGATTTAAAAATAATAAATCAAGATATAGTAAAAGAGTCAAAAATTTATGTAGAGAAAAAAAAACAAAGTATTATCAAAGCTTTAAAAGCATTTAAGATAGCTAATAAAAATCTAATAGATAGTAAATTTATAGATACTGCTATCAAAGAAGCAAAAAATACATTTGAAATAGAGTTAAAAAAAGGTGCCATAGAAAATTTTGTAGAGAAAAATTTAAAATATATTACTATTATTGATACGCAACAAAAGTTAAAATCAAAAGTAGCATCAGCAATGGAATCAACAAAAATTGATCCATATGCAATTAACTATGGTCATACAGGTAATGGAATAGGTATATATATTGGTGAGATTAATTGTCCAAAAACTGATCATATAACAAACTATACAAGATTATCCACTGATACATGTAATGCAAGCAATAATGATTGTACACATGCTAAAAATGTAACATCTATTGCAAGAGCAGTTTCACCTGATTCTCATATATATTGTAAAAACATTTCTTATAATTCATTTCCACCTAGTAACACTCAACGCCCAAATATCCTAATAGAATCATATTCTATAGGAAGAAGCCCCTCTAATAACATAGATAAAGTATATAGAGATATAGATAGAGACTTAGATAATGAAGCATATGATCATTTAATTTCAGTATTTGCATCTGCTGGTAATCATGATATACCAGATTCTGCTAAAGGAGAATCTTGGAATGCAGATGACACTTGGAATATTGCATCACCGGCAAAAGGTTTTAACACAATTACAATAGGAAATTATAAATATTATACCAATGAAATAAACTTAGATGATGGTAGTGGTTCAGCGCACATAGACTCTAGCACAGGTATCAATAAACCAGAAATAGTAGCTCCAGGAAGTCAAATTACTGCTGGAGGAGCAACACTGACTGGTACAAGTCAGGCAACACCACATGCATCAGCCTTTGCAGCAAACCTTATAGGTAAATACTCTTGGCTACAATATAGACCATATCTTTTAAAATCTCTACTTTTGGCATCATCTACTAAAAGTATAAGTGGTAATGATTCAACAAATGCTCACGGTGATGTAGGAAACAGAACAGGTGTTGGTGGAATTGATTTTTATGATGCAAGCTATGGTGGTTCTTTTCACTGGTGGATAGGAAGTGGAAGTTATAATCATCATGCTTCACATGATGATGGTTCAATGGATGATAAAATAGAAGCAACCTACAATATCCCTTCGGGAACAAAAATGAGAATCTCCATAAGCTGGCTAAATGACGGTGACTATACACTAAGTCATAGAAATGATGCTCACCCAATTGGTAAAGATTTTGATTTATATGTCTATGACTCTGCGGGTAACTTAGTGGAAGGAAGTACCTCTTATGATAACTCTTATGAAGTTGTAAATTTTACTACAACCAAATCTGATAATTATAAGATAGTAATAAACTTGTATGAAGATAGAGATACAAATACGGCTTTATATTTAGCCCTATCTATAAACTGGTAGAATAAAAGACAAACTCTTTATAGAGTTTATCTT
>JADGDK010000229.1 GCA_016744895.1 Campylobacterales bacterium
GGTAAGTTTTGGCTTAACATGGTAACAGAAAGTGGACTAATTATTGGTTATTACCTTGTATCCTATTATTTAGCTAAATTTATACGCTTGATTTTTTCTAACTTTTCATATATAATCAAACCAACATTCGTGGGCATGGTGTAACGGTAGCACACTAGTTTCTAAGGCTAGATAGGAGGCACCAATCTCCGGTGTGGGTTCGAATCCCGCTGTCCTCGCCAGTGTTTATAAAAATATTTCCCAAATGAGTCTATTTTTATCATCTTTACTGATTATTTCAGGGATATTTAGAGCCATTTTTGTTTTATAGATGCTATTGTACCTTTGATAAAGTCCAAATATATCGCCATTTTCAAACTCTAAAGCACTATTTAGACAATGTTTTGCACAATTTTCACTGACAAAATAATTCTGAGTATCATTATAAAGTCCAGCAATATCACAAGCTTTTGAGTTTGCTATCATAACATATGGATAATAAAAATCAAGTTGTATTTTTGGCTTTTGATTTAAAAAATCTAATGAAAACTCTAAGTTTTCTACAGCAAATCTTCCCACACCTAAGTCTTTATAAAATTCTCTAACATCTTTATTTTCAAACTCTATATGTGAAGCCAACTCTTTTTGATTGCTTAACTGTTGATTATTTGTATCTGTAGGTGTCATAGTATCTATAAATGTATCTTTAACAACTTTTGTAAAATTTATCCCCAAGATGATAGTGATATCTTCATACTGTTTTACCATTTGCAATACTCCAAAATCATTGACAACTATTGAGGCTTTTTTTTCATTTAAAAACTCTAAAATGTTCTTAGCAAACTCAAAACTAAATGAACTCAATGGAGCAAAAACATAAACAAAATTCCAATGTCTTTTTTTACAGGTATTGTAAGCCTCTACTATTTCTTTAAGAGATGACAATAGATGTTCACATGAGCTATTTCCAAAATATACCCCTTTTATCATCTGAAGCAGTGGTTTATCACTGTAAAAAAGTTGTTCTTTCTCTTTTTCTAAAACCTTAGCACTTTGGATATTTATTTGATATTCTATGGATGATTTTTTATCAGACTCCAAAAGTGTTGAGTTATTGACTATTTGTTTATAGGCTGGGTTTGGTTTTGCGATTGGGGTTTTGTTTTGAGATGCAAAGGTACATAAAGAGGGCATGCCAATGCTATCATATCCATGCTCTGAGAAACAGAAACTTTCACTATATCGACAATTGTCACCATATAAAAAAACTTCAAATGCCGTATCTGGAAACTGTGTTGCGATAGTACTGATAGTTTTAAGCGAGATATCACGAGGTAAAATTACTTTTTTGGGTGCAAACTGTCTGATAAAAAACTCTGCTGATTGTGGTGTATAGATGCCAAAAAGATTTGAAAGTATGATATTTGGATAGTTTTGTTTTTTCAAAAATGTTGCAAGGGTTATATTTGCGACAATGACACCATCAACATCTTTATGTAAGAGTTCGTAAACCTCTTTTGCATAGTGCAGTAGTTTTTCATTTGAGCTCATAGCATTTAATGCAAGATAAACAATACCATCTTGTTGATGTATCTTTGAAATAATTTTTAACAGCTGTGTCAAATCACAAAACTGTTCACTCTCTCTATATCTACGATTTATAGAGATTTGAGAGGAGTATCTTTCTAAAAATGAAGCAGGAAGATATCCAAAGTAAAACTGTCTAACTCCAAGCGATAAAAGTGCATCAATATCTGTTGTTTGGTCGATGCCTATGATAAGTTTTTGATGCATATTTACAATTTAATTACCAATTGTTATATCGTCTACATCATGAGATTTCATCCCTTTGATCACTTCCTCTTCTATATATTTTAGAGGAGCAGATAATACATAATACACTATTACAC
>JADGDK010000022.1 GCA_016744895.1 Campylobacterales bacterium
TTTTCTTAAAATAAAGTAGGTTTTTTAGGTTTTTTAAGTTTAGAATTATGTTAAATTATTTTAACTTTTTTAATTTTTGCTATTGTTTTGCTATGGTTGAGGTTATGCAGGTTGAATTACATATCTGATATTAGTGGGATTTAGTGGGGTCTTAATAGCCTTGGTTGGCATAATTGGGGCTGTTGATTGGAGTTTGATGTTATACCCTGCCCTCTTCGTGTTTTGGGCTTAAATCGGCTACAGTTTGCACTTTGTGAAATGTGACCAGTCTGTGACCCATTGATGTAAAGTATCAACTGGTTACAGTATGTGACCGACCTGTAACCAGTTTAACTTGTGCGATATATCACTCAAGTATCATCATTTTTAACGATGGCAGATCTTACTGCTCTCCACATTTACCTTGGTTGGGGATAAACGACTTTATGAAAAGTGTTAGATTTGATATTATTGAAGTGTTAATCGGTTTTTCATCGGTTATGAGGGCATTTGTATCTAGTGTTATTGGTGGAAATGGAATGTCTTCATTTTCAAGTCTTAAATCTTCCATTGTTTTTTGTAATTGTTTTATTCCAAGAACTAGAAAATCACTCTTTTTAACATTAAGCATATAGCCAATGAGTCGTAGATTTAGCTCTAATGTATCAAGCAAGTACACCATCGCCCATTTTGGCGGTGTTCTGTCCTTTCGTAGCCACGATGAGACTGCATCTTCTGTTAAATCAAACTTACAAGCAAACGACTCGTAACTATAGTTGTGAATTTCCAACAAATCTTTAAAAAGTTGTTTATCTCCATCATATTTTAAAACCAATGAACCATTATCTAGCTTTATCTCCAACTGTTATCCTTTAAATTGTCTGTACAGCCCATAGTGGGCATTTGTCCTAAAATGAGTGACTGAGGTACAAGTGAGCATGTTTCAGCCGTATTGTTCGCAGTTTCTAGTGCTGATGCCATTATTTCACATATCTTTTCAGTAGTTGTAAACTTATAGCCACAATCTTTACACTCACGGTATCTATCTACAGAATAGCTTTTAATCGTGCCATTAACTTTAGTGTTGCCAATACCACATTTAGGACAAAGCATGCTCTCTTCCTTAATAAAATTTTAATTATTTACTTTATAAGTTTCATTATAGCATATTTTAAACTTTTAAGGTATAGATAACCATCAAAATTTCATAAAAAAATCAAATTTTTTCTTTATCGGATGGTCGATTTGTAAGAAAAATTTGATTTTTTAAGTTTAGAGTAGAAAAAACATAAGAAAAATTTTATATAAGTAAAATTACTGTTAGAAAAGGTTAAAAAAAAATCAAATCTAACAGTAGTTAACAACGAATCTAACAACGAATCTAACAATCAAAAAGCCCTATATTTAGGGATTTAATAGAATAAATATTATAAATTGTTAGATTTTATTGAAAGGGTACTATAGATAAAGCAAAAAAAAGAATAAATAGCTTAAGATTACTATATATTGAGAAAAAAAACACATCTCTGTAGCTCTCTCTTGGCTCCAAATCTAACAATTGAGAAAAAAAAGCCCTATATTTAGGGATTTACTGCAAAAAAGTGTGTTAGATTCGTTGTTAGATTTGGTTTTAAATTGTTAGATTTGGTTTTAAATTGTTAGATTTGGTTTTAAATTGTTAGATTTAGTTTGTTTTCTAACAATTTAAATTTTAGTGATTTTTAATTTTAAATAGGATTGAAAGCTAAAAACGATGATACTTGAGTGCTTATTTTATAAAAGACTTTTCGGCACTTCATAATCGCTATTCTGTTCAACCACAACTTCTTTTTTATCGGATTCATTGCTGAATAGCTTTGAAACATTAACTACATCTTTATTTCGTGACTTATCAAATTGAATTCCCTCTATAGTTACAAGTTCAGCTTTAAAGTTTGTTCTGTTGAGTTTACCACCGCCAATATCTGTTATAAATTGTGCATATTCACTATATAGTTCTTGTAATGGTGTCCAGTTTATTTTAGCAGTTGTATTATCTGTTAAAATGTTGTAATCGTGTTCTATAAGCATTTGCTGAACTGGGTCGCTCTCTACTTGATACTTGCTTAACAAGCTTTGTACAATTTTGCTTTTATAGATTGGTGCTTTACCAACTGTTTCAACATTCTCCATAACTTGCTTTTGTCCTTCAAGTATCCAGTTTAAAATACCACTTTTATTTTGCAATATTTTTGTATGTAGATTTATATCAGCTTTTTCTACTGTGATTGTTTGCTCAAAAGGTATAATCAGCAATCTTCTATAGATAGCTTTTGTTCTCTCTCCATTCATTACACTTAACTTGTTTAGATTTCCTAAAAACTTTGCATAGTTATACACCATGAAGTGGTCACCGTAAAGAAGTCTTGCTTGTAATGGTTCTCCTGATGAGTAAGCTTTTACCACATCTATGTCAACATTTCCCATATTGTTTTCAGTAGCTAGGTTCATCATTTTTCCATCTGCTATTGAAGCTCTGATGGTTTCATCTGTAGATATTTTAGTGAGAGAATATCCAGTTAAGTTTTCAGATCCGAATAATCCCTGCAATACTTCCAAGATAACACTCTTTCCATTTCCACCAGTACCAAAAAGAAATGGTAACACTTCAATTTTAATACCTCTGATTAGTAAATTTCCTAAAACCTGCTGTAAAGTCTTTTGTGTATCTATATCAGGTAAAACATCATCTAAAAAATTATGCCATATTTCATTCACGGCATTTTCATCGTAATCAAAATCCAATATATAGTTAAGATTGTGTTTTCTACTATGTTCTCCTAGTGCAATTCCATCTTGACTTATTGCAAGTACACCATTGTTAAGATTTAGTAGCTGAACATTGTGGTCAATATCGTAATCAACACCCTCAAAACTTCTAGCGATATTTTTAAAAGTACCATCTATGACAGACGATGAACGATGTGGAACTAAACCACGCTTCGTGATATATGTTTTGATAAATCGCTTAAGCTTTTTTTCTTTCATAGACTTCCAGTATCTGCCAGTCCATATATAGTAAAGTCCATTATCGTTTTTAATATATGTACCTTTTGATTTTAAAATCATCAATATATCTTCTTCATAAAAAACTGATAAATGCTCAGCACTCTTTTTAAACTCTCCTCCCATTTTGTCCTGCCATACTGAATTAAAATTTTGTATTCTTTCGAGATCATGCAAAATAGTATTTAAGATATTTTTTTCTTTATAGGCTATGGCTCTAAGTTCATGAGTATTTGCTAATGAAATTTTATTGTTTTTAGCTTCCTCTTCAAGTAATTCTAAGTTTGTTTTCATTTGTTGTCCGCCCTAACAAAATCTGTAAAGTCAAGTTTTGAGTTAAAATCAATAATGTTTTTAGCTTTAAGACCTGTAACTTTAAAGAAAATATCGTTAATTTCATCATCTGAAATATCCTCTTTAAAATCATTTTTGTGGTTGAATTGTTTTATTAGTAGAGCTTTGAAAAAAGATATATAAGCTAATCGCCCTGCTTCATCTCCATCAAATGCAGTTGCAAATCCATAACCTCTTAAGAGAAAGTCTTTTATGATTTGAAGAAAGTTATCAGGATAAGTGTTGCTAGTGCTTTCAATGGATATAAAAGGCACATCGTAAATAAGTGCATTAAGAGCATTTTTGAGACCCTCTCCAACATAAAAATAACACTTTCTTTCTATCATTTTCACAACCAATGTTTCAAATAGATAGTTAAAATTATCGCCTCGACTTTTGGTGTTTTTATATATATACTTTGGATAAAACCAATCATTGTAAGTTGTTGGTTTTTTTGGTCTATAAGATGCCAAATCAACAATATTATCTTTACTGTCTCTAATAACTATAGATGGACTTTGCCAATGTCTTGAATATCCTATAATCGTTTTAAAAACATAAAAAAGTCTTTTTGCATGAATTTCATCTATCATTGAACCCTCTAAGAGTTTTTGAAATTTTTTATCTATATTGTATTTAGTGTTTTTTGTTACACCATCTACAATAATTGGTACTGGTGTTGGAAAAAACTTAACACTATCTCTGAGTTCAGAATTTGCAAAATATGATAATTGTTTAAAGTCAACATTTTTCTCTTTATCGGTTTTTGCTACAACCTCTCTTTTTGTATAGTTATAATTACTGCCACCTGCCATCTCTTTAGCTCTTTGAATTGCTTCGTTGTTTGATATGCCCTCTTCTATTCTAATAACATCAATTACATCTCCACGAACACCATCATCTCCCCTATCAAAGAATTTTTGTGTATCTTTAAAAAAGTCAAGTGATGAAGTTTTTTCATCACGAAAACGATTTATTTCAGCTCGTAGTCTATTTCCAGTACCACTAAATTTAAAACCATAATTTTCAGCTACAGTAATAATGTCAAGTTTTGATTTGATGTCTTGTATTGTCATTTAACTTGCTTTTTGCTCTATTGCTGATTTGTCAATCAAGTCTTTTGATATTTGAGGTAGTAACTCAAATAGCTCTTTATCTTCCTGTAGAGCTTTAACTACTTTCCGTATTGGTCTTTTTCCATAGACAGTATTTCTTAGACTAGATGCACTTAAATCAAGTTTTCTAGCAAGTAATGAAAGTGTTGTATTCCTTTGGTCATAAAGAAATACAGTGAATGGATTGCTCACCGTTGCCATGATATTTCCTTGTTTTTGGGATAAAAATACTTATTAAAATTTAGATATAATTTTAAAATATTGAAATAAGTAATAAGTAGCTTATTAGCTATAAGTGGAATTATAAATGATGTAACCTTAAAAGTGTATGAATATGCACCTAAAAAGTTATATTTACAAAAAAAATTTAAGGAAGTTCTATGAATTACTCAAAAGGTCTTATTGATAGAACTAAAGAATTGTTAGATTTTAAGACACAGGCTGAGATGGCCGACTACTTTAAAGTTACCCGAAAACAGGTATCTGAGTGGAGGGTTGGAAATGCAACACCGCCATATACTAAGCTTATAAAAATCGCAAAAGAGCATAATGTAAATTTAAATTGGTTTTTCTTTGGAATAGGAAAAAAATATCTAACTAGTGCGGAAATGACTCAATTACACGAGGAAAATATAAATAATAATAATCAATTATTAATTTTAAAAGATGATTTATCTAATTATGAAAAACAGATAGTAGAAACTATTATCGAATGCATTCCTTTTGTTCCAAGAGCTTTTTTTGATAAAATAATTGAGAGGTTTTTAACATACAAAAAACAGTTTAACGAGAATGGACTGGATGATTTAAATTAAGGATATAAATGAAACTTTTTAAAACCGCCCTACTCTCATTTTTAGCACTCTTCTTTTTTTCACTAGCTTATGTTTTGATTTTTGAAGATATTGATAGTGTGACCGATCCTGGTACGAAAAATAAAACTGGTCCGTCACAGTTTGTGACCGAGCAGCATAACAAAAATACCACTCTTTTTTTATCGGCTCAGAATAAAACTTTGAACTGGTATAAGCATCTTGATAAGAAAGATAGACAACAACTAATAGCTGTTATGGTTGTTGAAAATGGCATAGACACCAATCAATCCAAATATTATTATAATATGATGGGAGATATGGCTTATAATAAGTCAGAAACCCTTAAATTTAAAGAGGTGTTTAACTGGTGTATAGATGAAGCAAGAAGGAAACCAAAACAGTTTAAAAGCCATTTTAATGAGTTAGATGCAAAGGATTTGTCAATTCAAGCGGTGGTGGCTTGTAGAGATGCTATCAAGAAGAGTTTAATATCACCATCAACTGCTGATTTTTCTTTTGATAAAAAAGTTTTTAAGCGTGGTAAAAATAGATATGTTGTAAATCAGAATGTAGATAGTCAAAATCAATTTGGTGCGATGATAAGAAGCTACTGGCATTGTAAAACTGTTTATAATAGTGGAAATATTAATGATGTTTTAAATTGGAGTAGTGAAGTTTCTTTGCTGAAGTAGGGTAGTGTACCACCATTTAAAATGATGGTACTTGAGATTTTATGGTAGTTCTATACTTTCGTTTTCAAGAGCAGTAATGCTTGCTTCAATTTCTACTAGCGAAGCTTCTAATTTTTGATAATTTTCAACCGCTGAAATTATTGTATTTTTAGCGGTTAGTACATCATTTTTATCTAAATCATTTTCAGAATATCCGAAGGCTGTTTTTAAAGATTGGTAAGTTTGTTTCAATCTTGGCAGAGTAGATTGAAGAGTATTTATCTCTTCAATCCTTTTGGCTCTTTTGTTATGGAGCTTTTCCAATTCATCTTCTACTTGGTTTGAAATAATATCAACTGATGTTGATAAGCCTTTTAAATGTTCTGTTAAATTCTTAAACATGTTTTTTCCCTTTTTTGATTTCTTGGGGGTAAACAAAACTGTTTTTTTCACTTATAAGCTTAATATTGTCTCCCATAGATGTAAAATAATCAGCCGTTTGATAAGGTGTAATAGCAACATTATACCTGCTAAATATTTCTATTATTTCTCCTTGTGACAAATGTTTTAAATATCTATGTTGACCATCTTCAATATAGATATTTTTTTCTTTTGCTACAATTAAAGCAACCTCTTTAATCTTCTCATTTATACTTCGTTTTTGTTTTGGTTTTTTTCTAAATAGTTTAAACATGTTTTTTCCTTTTTTTAATTTTCTTAAAATCTGAAAGGTTGAAAGGTTGAAAGGTCTATTATTTGGGGCTTTCAACCTGAAAGGGTAGGGTATACCATTCTAGGGCTTCTTTACCCTTTCGTATGACCTTTCATCTAAATTGCCGTACTGTAACCTAAATTATAATCATTTATAAAGGCATTTGTTGGCACAGTTGCTTTACCATTTTGCCTAATAAAGTAATGAGTATTTCTTTGAAATATGTTTGTTAAAACACCAATTGACTTTCCCAAAGCTTTTGATATAATCTTAGTATTTGGAATTCTTCCAGTCTCTAAATATTCATCTGCAATGTATTGTAAAAAAACATCATCTTCACTATTGCTCTCAAAAACATCATCCATGCTTTTAGCCTCGACTTTTTCCTTTATAGGTTCTTCAAAAGTAAATTCTGTTAAGTCAAAGTCTTTATCGTTTACAGTTTCAGATTTTTCCAGTCTGATAACTTTTGCACCGCTTCTTTGTTCTGCAATATTTGCCAACCATTGTAAGAAATAAAAACCTATTGCAATAAAAAAGCTATACATCCAAGATAAGCCGTTATAGTCATTTTTATCTTTTGCTTTTATTGCTTCTATCTTTATATCTAGTGCATCATTTGCAATAGTCAATTGAGAGATATCTTTTTGAAGTTCTGCTTTGTGATCTTTTTCCAGTTGCAGTAAATCAATAGGCTTTGAAGATGATATTTTTAAAGCATTTTGATATTCAGTTTTTAGACTTACAAGAGGTCTTAAAATCTTCTCTTTTTTAACTTTATACTGCTTTGTTATCCAGTTTAAATCTTCATCTTTGTGAGAGCCTCTCACTTTTGTTTGCTTAGTTACTTTTAACCACTTATCAAGCTCATTAAGCTTCTTAGTTTGTAGTGATGTAACTTTAGTAATTAAATCGCTGTAAGTCGCTTTTATGCCTTTAGAATTTGATGTACTCAAGCCTTTATGTTCTGATACATATCTTTTGATTGCATCAGGCTTTAGTTCATTGTTTGAGATTTTCATCCTCTCTTCATTTCCTTTTTTCAGCTCAATGTAATAAGTCGCTGGATTTGAAGCACCATTAAAATGATTATGTATTTGTACTGCTGTATATACTGAAAAATATACACCACCAGTAAAGGTAGCAATATTTAAAGCTAGTGCCATGATAAAACCTGCTTTAGCACCTCTTTTGTCTTTTACTTTATTTTCTTGCTTGTAAACTTTTCCTGATAGTTCTGATAGCTTTTGAGCATTTGATTTAAAAGAGTTTTCAAGTCTGATACCAAAGATAACACCAAAAGGAATAGATACCAAACTTAATACATTTAAATCAAAGTTTAACGGCTCTATGTGGATTGTTGGAGAGCTACCAAGTCCAAGTGAAGCAATTTGATAAGCACTTATAGTAGTAGCTGATATAGATATAACTCTTAACATTGAAGTGAGCTTACTATCATCAGCATGTTGCTGTTTTGCTTTATCTTTTGTGTTTAAGAAATTCATTGTTTTTTCCCTTTCGGCTTAATGTTTTTTAGTTTTATCTCTAAGAGATTTAAATCTTTTTGCTTCTTGTTTAAAAATCTCTGTTTAGTAGATAATTTGTTTTGAAGTTCCATCAACTCCCACTCTTTTGCTTTTTGTTTTCGTGATAAATTCCAAGCATAAATACTTGCTAGTGTTGCATAAATCAGCACTAGCCATAGGATGATTGGTAAACTGCCTAAACTCATTACTTCTCTCCTAGTTTAAAAATATCAATTAGCAAATTTGCCATTTTTACATCTTTGTAATTTTCATTTGCTATTGATGATAAAACTTTTTTTCTTGTAGATTCAGAACTCTGTTTTTTTGTTGCTTGTGTCATAATTGACTCCTTTTAATTTGTTTTCACAAAGTATATCGGCAATTATAGCATAAAAATAAGTTTTAATATTATTTTTAAAGCATTTATTACAATTTTTTTTAAAAAAATACTAAAAAAATAATATTAAAACTTATTTTAGCCGATTTAGATATAATTACAAAAATAATAATAAAAGGCATTAAGTGGAATATAGTGAGCTAAAAAATAAGATTAAAACTTATGGCATGAGCATGAAAGAATTTACTATCTTTGTTGGAGTTCACGAAACTACACCCACTGCTTGGAAAAATAAAAAAGTACCTTTAGCGATAATAAGAGTCGTGGAGGGGTTAGATGCAAAAAAAGAGTTATCAGACTATAAAGATATAGCGAAAGATGCACTAAATACAAAAAAAGAACTTGCTGAATATATAAACATAATAAAAAAAATGTGCAAAGACACAAAAATAACTTTTTAAAACCTACCATTAATACACTTTCCATATAACACTATATAGAGTTACAAAATCTTTAAAAAAACATATTATCGCAAAATGTAGCGATTTGTTTTTTCTCCTAGTTTCAAATCGTTACGACTTTAAACTAAGGAAGAAAAATGAATGTTTATAGAATTGTCTTAATAGTTTTAACTTTATCTTTTATCGGCTGTGGAAAAACCAAGAGCCATGAAGAGATACCAATAGTTGAACCGCAAAAAGAAGAGCGTATCAAGCACGATGACATTGAAGTCATTAGACTTTGGGGATTTGAAGATGCTTGTAAAAATTGCAATAAAGGATATAGAACCGAGTTAGTGTGTGGCTATGCTTATAATCCTGAATGTGCAAAACTTTTAAATAGTATCTCAATCGGTGCTGAGCTTAATGCCTCATGGCTTATCTTACAAGATATTTCAACCTCTATAAGTGAGGTGCAAAATGGGAGTAAGTAGAGAAAAAGCTGAAACTCTCCAGTATCTTGTAAATGTATTAATTGAGTGGGTTGATGATAGTGTAGTGTATGGTAAAAATGAAGACTGGAGAGTACCTGAAAATCGACTAAGTAGTGAATATGGTCTTTTACAAGATGATTGTGATGGCTATATGAGTAAAGCTATGGAGATGGCTCAAGATTATCCAGCGATGCAGATTGAGGGCGATATAGCACCTGCAATAATGGCTAAAATTGCAAATGATTTAGGGGTTGATAATCAAGATATTTGTATGTTTTTTGTTCATTGCGAGCCATCGCAGGGTAATGTAGATGGTACACCACCAAGAGGTGGTCATGCTGTTTTATTGCTTAGAAATGAGCAGGGCAATGGTGCTTATGTGATTGATAATAGAACTATTACTTATGACCTTAACGGTCGTGGTTTAACCTATGACCAAATGAGTGAGATCATAAAGCTTCCACTACCTGAAATTATCAAACTTGGTTATGCAACAACTTTTGTTCGTACAATGGTTGAAGCTGAAAAGTTTGGTTATCTGTTTATGAGTGGAAAAGTTCTTGGAGATTTTGACTGGACTGTTTTTGAAAATCCAAGATGGCAGTTTGTATATCCTATCATGAAGCGGTCACAAGCAATTGCTAGAGATGAAGGCATATAAGTGCCATTATTGGTGTTTGCTTTTTGTACCACTCTTTTTTTATTGGCAGTAGGTGCGATACTTGAAAAGCTTGGTTGGATAAAATAATCAAGCTTTTTTAACAGTAAATATTAGCAAAATATCTTCTATTTTCTATATAGCATTATATAGATTTACAAAAATCCAATTTTTTCATAATATTAAAGTTCCCTAATGTAGGGGTATTTTTGACTTTTAAAGAGCTGAGTGTTTTTCATTAAGCACCACATCTTAAAAAGTCCCGCTATTTTTTGGGAGATATGATGCAGTTAGAAGCAATAATTTTAAAACAATTTACTGAATATGGATTATTGGGTGTATTTTTTTTAATTTTACTTTGGGTTGTTTATAAGTTAACTATTAAAATTGATACAAGAAACGCCGAAGACAGACAAATACTTGGAACATTAGGGAAAAACCAAGAACAATCAAATCAGCTTTATCAGCAACTTATCGAAGAGATAAGACTTACGAGAGAATTTTTTAAAATAACAGTTGATCATGAAAGGGATACTTCACGACTTTGCTTTAGTGAAGTATCTATAAATCAAAAAGAGATGAAAGAACTGCTTATCAAGCTTACTGCCAGTCAAAATTCACTCCACAAGAGACTTGATGGAGTTGTATTATGAATATTGATTACACAAAAACAATTATTGATGGTATCGTAGGTATAGCTGATAGTTTCAGCGATGCAATAGATAAAATCTTTACAAGTGATGAAGAGAGGCTACAAGCCAAAAATGAACTAGAAAAAATCCAAGCTCAAGCACGATTAGAGGCATACCGACTAACTGAAGAACTCAATCTTAAATATACTCACGAATTAAATGAGCGAATTGCTGAGTTAGAGGGCACAGCCAAGGATTTACTAGCACTTCCTATTATCGGTCGTGTGATGGTCTTCTTGAGAGGTTCTCAACGACCTACTTGGGGTTTTGGAGTTTTATACTTTGACTTTATGATTTTTTCTGAACAATGGCAGTTAATGGAAGGTACTCAAGAGAGTGCTTTTTGGATAATTAACTTTTTAGTTTTAGGTTTTTTGTTTGGAGAGCGTGCAGTTAAAAATATCCTACCTTTGGTAACTCAATTTTTATCAACTCGTGCGGTGGTAGAGCAATGATACAAGTTGGATTAATAACAGAACCTAATAATAAAAAAGCACTTGCTAAAGTTGCAGTTGATGGGAGGGTGACTGACTGGTTACCAGTTATCTCTATGAGTGGAAAATTTAAAAGAGTTTACTCTCCTGCAAGTGTTGATGACCAAGTACTTGTTATAAATCCTCACGGAAACAATGAAAACGGTTTTATACTTCGTGGAGTCTTCTCAAAAAATCTTAAAACACCTGAAAAGGCAGGTGATGATTGTGAAGTAACTGAGTACGAAGATGGCACGATAATCACTTATGATAAAGAAGCTAAAGAGTTAAATGTTGAGACAAAATCCAAGATAATTATCAAGGTTGATAATGATGTGATAATTGAGTGCAAAAAAGCCACTATCAAAGCCGATAAAATCACTCTTGATGGAGATACTAAAATAATCGGAAATCTTGAAGTAACCAAATCCATAAAAGATAAAAAAGGTGACTTAACAGGACACAAGCATAAAGTAACTGGTCACAATCTAGCGGAGCCACGACCATGATAGCTGAAAGTAAAAAAGTATCTTTTTCTTTATCGGTTGCAAGTGACGGTTTTGATGTAAGTATATCTGATAGTTTGAAAGATATTTTTACAACTCGTAAAGGCTCTGTGGCAATGTTACCTGAGTTTGGAAGTGAACTTTATCTACTTGTTGATAAACGAATTGATGATGAGTGGCTTATCGACTTTCGTCGCTACATATCTGATGCAGTAACTTTTGAACCAAGAGTAAATCTTGAAAAGATAGAGCTTATCAAAGCTGATGCTTCAACTGGCTCAATAGAGTTTACTTTACACTTTTCTGATAATTCGACATTTTTAGGGGAATTAAATGGTTTCTGATTTTCAAAAAAAGATAAATGCTCTTGATGCTCCTGCTGTAGTAGAGGTTTTAGAGTATAATGATATTTTAGAAAAAAATATAGCACTTTTAAAAACAATTATACCTGACTATCAGCCGTTAGAATCTGATAGATATATGAAGATTTTAAGAGTTATCTCAAATAAAGAGTTTCATTCTCAAATAGATAGAAATGAAGTTATTAAGCAGTTACTTATCACGACTGCAATTGGAAACAATCTCGACCATTTGGGTGCTAGGCTTGATGTTTTTAGGCTTGATGGTGCAAAACCAACTGCAAGATATGAGTTTAAGACTTCAAAGATTTTAAGCACTCCTATTGTCATACCTGATGGTTTAGAGTTGATTGATGAAAGTGGTATCTATAAAGCTAAATTGCTTGGAGATTTAGTTGTGCCAGTTGGAAGTGATAGTGCTATTGGATTGGTAGAGTTAGATTTACATATCGTAACTTCAAAAATTCAAACAATCATTATAACAACTCCTTTACCTTATGTTGTAAATGCATCTGCAAAAGAGGATTTTAACAATGGAGATGAAGCTGAGAGTGATGAAAAATATCGCATAAGACAAATCCGCTCACTTGGTAAATATTCTACAGCAGGAAGCAAAGCATCTTACCTTTATTGGATTTATTCAGCAGATAGCAGGATTGATGATGTTTCTGTATTTGGTGTTAAAGGTTCACTTGAAGTAAATATCTATCTTCATTCAAAAGACGGTGTTGATGGTGTTATGCTTGACCGTGTCGAGTCAATTTTAAGTGATGATAAAGTTCGTCCTATTGGCGATGAAATAGCAGTATATACAGCCATTAAAAAAGAGATAACCATAAATGCAACCATGGAGCTATTTGACTTATCAACTGCACCACAAATAAGAACCAAAATAGAAGAATATTTTAACAACTATACTTTTTCAATCGGAGAACATTTAACACGGTCTGATGTAGTAAAAAGACTTCATCAAAGCGGTGTTTACAAAGCTGATACAACTTTTACAGATAAGCTCACGACTAAAACAGAAATCATAACTTTAAAAGCTCTAAATCTTACTTTTACTGAGGCAGTACTATGAGAAAGTTACTACCAACCAATCAACCAAAACTAGACCAAGATTTTACCAACTTGGCAGTAGATATTTTAGCGACTGATTACTCTATGTTAGAGATATTACCGATGAGTGCAAAAAAGAGTGTTTTGCCTCATTTGGCTTTGATGTTTGATGTTGATATAACTGGACTTTCTGAAAAATCAGCACGGATTTATATACAAAATGCTTTAGAAATTCATAGATACAAAGGAACTGTTTACGCAGTTAAAAAAGCTATTGATGCGATGTTTGATGACGCAGAACTTTATGAGTGGTTTGACTGTGACTTAGCAGCAGGGCTTTTTGATATAAAGGTAAAAGTAAAAGCAGATTTTGAGATGATTTATACACCTGCAAAATTTAGAAAAGCAAAAGAGATTATTAACAATGCCAAAAATGTAAGAAGTCATTTAAATAGTTTTGATATTACACTTCCTTTAATGATGGGTGCTATCGAAAAAAGTGAAGCTCAAAATCTAAGTTTAGAGCTTGATAAAACTCATATAGTCAAACACAATATGAATGCAAATGTAGATATCTCAAGCACCACCATATTAAAAGTTGATATTGATTTACCATATATAGCAACACATACTATTGTAAATCAATATCAGCAAGTAGGAGGTGTTAAATGGACATTATAGGGTTTAAAAAGAACATCCCTAAAGATTGGGAAAAATATTATTTTTTACCAGCAAAAGCAATTTTTGAGGATTTGAAAAGAGCTATTGAGTCAGTTGAAAAAGGACACATAGCAATTATTTTTATTCCTAAAAACAACCACTTTCTTATAAAAGAAAATATTGATTTAAAAGGTTATGTATCTATCTTTTGTGATGAAAATGTCACTTTTACAAATGATAGAGACAAAGCAGGTTTTACAACTGGTATCGACTTTAAAAATGGTCAATTAAATCTTTTCAATGGTTCACTTATCACGACTAAAAAATCTTCTTATTATGGTTTTTTAAGTGGTAATGGTTTTATAAAAACATTTGACACAAATATTGACCTAAATCACGGCTCTCTTTTATCAGCAGGTTTTTTAACTGATGTTCTAGCATTTTCCATAAAAGGTGGAAATGTTACAAGAAATGGAAAAGGCTATCTGATAGAGGATAGTACAGGTAGAGCTATACCGATGGTTTTAAATGCAACATTTCCAAACAATATAGATGAGAGCTTTATAAAATGTGAAACTCTCATATCAAATCTATTTTTACCAAACAAAAAAGGAGGTAATTAAATAATGGCAGTTTTAAAAGCTGTACCCACACAAGAGGGCTTAGATATTCTCAACTCAGAACTTAAAGAGAAAGCTACTCGTTTTTGTCTTATCGGTGCAACAAGTTACAACAATGTAGCACTTGAAAACATTTTGAAAAAAGACAATATCACTTATAGCAACATAGGTAAATATGTGTTTCATCTTGATGGTATAGAGAGTCAATACTTTGACAAAGATAGCGTTTTATCTTTTCAAGTGATAGTGCCAGTAGAGACTGATTTTAAGCATTATATGTATGCAGTAGCAATTATTACAGATGACAATAAGTTGGTAGTGCTTACAAGAACACCTAAAATAGTTCCTATTAAAGGTGTTGGTGGAACTTTCTTGATTAAAACAGCAGTCAAGGGTGTTGCATCAAGTATTGTGTTCAAAAAAGGTGAGTATATCACTTTGGAAGAACTAGAAGAGATTCACTTTGGATATGTAGAAGATTTTGTACATAGAATGGGTGCTAATGATGTTGTTTGTGATGGTAACGAGTGTGATATAGGCACTAAAAACGACCTAACAAGCGAATTAAAATAAATTGAAAATAAGGAAAAAAATATGTCAAAAACATTAATGACACTAGTAGGCGAAGCACTTCAAGAAGCAGGTGTAAAAATTGTAAATAATAAACTTGTAGTACCTGAGTCTGAAAATGTACAACCTGCAATAGATGCACTAAAAAGCGCAATGGAAGCAAAAATCGATACAGCAAAGAGCGAAAGTAGCAACGCAGTAGATGCACTTACTGGTAATGCTACTGTGGATTATGATGATCTTGGAAAAATGGAAGCAAAAGTAAAAGATATAGTTGTTGCAATGTCAACTGATACAGAAAGGCTATCAGCTATTAATGCACTTGTTGTAGCTTATGAGGGTGCTGATGATTTAATGACAGGTCTTATTGGTGGTAAGCTTGGAAAAGATGAAAGTGCTACAAATTCAAACAAGCTAGAAAATCTAACATTAACACAAGTGACCGATAAAGCTATAGAAAAATTTAATGCAACTGCACAGGGAACAAAAGAAGAGTTTGTAAGTGTTCTAACAGGAGCTTAAAATGAAGCTTATTGAAATCGTTGCAGATGGTTTAAAAGCTCTTGGTGTAACTGTAAAAGACCAAAAGTTTGTTTCGCCAAATACAATGAAATTTGACGGTAAAAGTTTTGAAGAGGTGGAGGAAATTATGATAGTTCCTCAAATGGCTAACCTAGCTTTAATTACAAGTATAGGAAATATGATGATAAAAGATGAAATTAAACAACTGGAAGGAGTTTAAATGAGTGGCCCTATAAAGGTAATGACAGACTTGACAACATCAGTAAATACGCTGATAGTGACTGTAAAAGGTCAAGCAACAAAATGGAATAAAGCAGTCACAAATGAAGTAAATAGATTGAAAGCATGGAATAGTGATTTTCTAACAAAAAAAGAGTATTTAAATGATGTAGCAGTTATCGATAATTTAATTACAAATCCTCTTTTTGTTGTTGATGGAAATGATTCAGTAGATCGCTGGGGACACAGTGAAGGAATCACAATCGAGGTAGTAAGTCCTTATGAAAAAGGTTTTGCAAGTCCATATATTGCAGAAAAAAGAGAAAGTCAAGTAACAAATAAAAAAGATGCAACCAAAGACAATTCTTATTTTGCAGGTACTTGGAGTGGCTTTGGCGGTGCATTAAACTACTCAGGTGCTTTAAATGGTGGGCTTGGTTTAGGAAATGGCTGGGATGTAATCAATGGAAAAATCATGAAAATTACTTTTGATGGCTCAATGGCGGGCAATAAGTGCTTAAAGTTTTATCTTAAAAAGCAATTTTTTGGAACACAAGTAAACTCAAAATTATCAGCATTTGTTTTTGTTGAAAGTGGAAAGTTTTTTATTGGGAATCATGCTGGGTTTCAAGGAGCAAAAAATAATTCTCTTGAGTGTTTGCCAAATGATGACTGGCAATATAAAGAAACCATTTCAAGAAGGAATAGTGGTGGTAGTGGAGGGAATGGTTTCTCTGCTTGTTTTGGATTTGAGCATGGTACGCCTTCAGTTGTTTATTTAGCATTACCAAATTATCAAGTTTTTAGCAATGCTAAAAATATATTTTGCGCAAATAAGGATTAAAAATGATTATAAGATATAAAGATTTAATTGAAACAATTAGCGGTGTAGATGTAAGCGAATTACCATCTATCATATCAGGTATGGTCAGTACAGAGGATAATATTGTAGTTGTTGATATGTCAGAACTTAAAATTACTCTTAATACAAAAGAAGAGTTAGATTGTGCAAAGCAAAAAGAAATTTTTTCTTTATTGGCTACAGCCAAAACAGGTGTCAAAATTAATGCAGACAAAGAGAGTATTGAGAATATTAAAACAGCGATATTAGCTTTAGAAGATGGCGAAAGCACAATGTGGATTGCGGTTGATAACCAATCAGTAGAACTTACAAAAGAGGATTTAAAAACTATTCTTAGAGATATCGGTACAAAAACTAGTGAAATTGTTTTTAGATATCGATCATTAAAAGATGAGTTGCTAAACGACTAATGCAAAATAGAAACGAGTACCAGCAAAAACCATATCTCAAGAGAGTATTTATCTCTCTTGACCAAGTGCTAAACACACTTTTAGGTGGCAACCCTGATATGACTATCAGCGGTCGTATTGGTTGGCGATTGGTGCAACAAAAGGCTTCTAAGTCTGAGATATGGCTTTGTAGGTTTTTGAGAGTTTTTGAAGATGAGCATTGCATTAAAAGTATTGAAATTGATGAGATAAGAGGTGGCAAAATACCAAAGATAGATTTTAAAGAAGATGAGTTAATCGCTCACTTCTCAGATGCCAACAATCACTATCTATATGATAATAGCGAGGATGGATTATTGCTATCAAAAAATGATAGTACCAGTTTAAAAGAGGGCGGTTCTTACAAAATCGAGTGTAGCGACCTCTCTTTTTTAACGGTCGAATTTGGTGACACGTTAGTGTTCAATAAAAAAACAAAAGAAATCTCAATTAGAAAGGAAAATAATGAGTAAATTTGGTGTAAATATCGTTACTAGTGCAAATGCTTCACGACCTGTGGCTGTGGATTCTAGCACTCTTATAGCGCTAGTAGGAACGGTTATATTAACTGGTTTGAGTGCAGAATTACAAGCTAGTTCAATTGGAAATGAAGGTTTATTATACTTTGGTTCAGCAGCTGAGGCTAATGAAGTATTTAAAGATACAAAAGGGAGCTTAAGAGCTTCACTGGATAGTGTAAATGACCAAGGTGTGAATGCGCCAGTAGTAGTGTCTATGGTGGGTATTACTGATGCAGAAAGCAAAAAAGAAGCTGAAAAGTTTTATGACAATACAGCTATCAAATCAAAAATAGTTACAGCAGTTACAAATCTTAAAAAAGTTTCTTCTTTATTTGCCTCAAAACCTGCCGTAATTGTGGCTTCAAGATTTTCTCATGATGGTGCAGTTTTAGCAGAACTTATAGCAGTTGCAACAGCTTTGAATGCTTTAGCAGTAGTTGATTTAAATGCAAAAGATGAAGCTGAGGCACTTTTAAAAGTAAAAGCTATCAGCTCTAAAAATGTTTTAGTAACAGATCCTTATGTAAAAGTTTGGGACACAGCAACTGATAAAGATATAACAGAGCCTATGAGTTCAAGAGTTGCAGGAACAATTGCAAGAACTGATGGAGAGCGAGAATATGGTTTTTCTGATAGTGCTTCAAATCGTGTGATTTTTGGCATTACTGGTACTGCTCGTGCGGTTGCTTATATCGCAGGTGAGGATTGTGAAGCTGATAGGCTGAGAAGTGCAGGTATTGCAACTGTTATTAACTATAAGGGTTTTAGACTTTGGGGATTTGAATCAACTGATATAGATCCTATTTGGCAACAACTAGAGAGAGTTAGAACTTTTGCAAAAATTGGCGAAACAGTTCAAGATGCAACATTTTGGGCAATTGACATAAGAGCAGATGTTTTAAACCATGTAAGAGCTTCTGTTGAAGGGTTTGCAAATGGTCTAAAAGGTGCAAATGTTCTAATCGGTTATGATGTGTTTTGGCATCCTGAAAAGAATACCAAAGAGAATATTACAGCAGGTAAGTTTTATCTAGTGGCTGAGATGCAAAATATGCCAACAGTTAGAAGATTAGAGATTGAGTGTGTTTATGTAGATAAATTCTCTCCAGTATTGATGAAAATTATAGGGGGAAACAATGGCTAGAGGCGATATAAATATAGTTTCAGGTTTAAATGTTCAAGCAGTTGGTGTTGGACACCTTGGTACAACTTCAAAAGTTACACAACCAAAGTTAGACTTTGAGGTAGTAAAAGATGTTTCTAGTGGGAAATTAAAAGCCCAATATATAGAAATAGATTTAGCTGAGTTTTCTAACACGATGTTAGATCAAGTTATCCAAAACAATTTAACACCATCAAGCAGAATTCCACTTATACTTAAGGGAAATATCAAGCAGAATGCAAAAGATATTCCTATCGTTATCACAGTCCGTGGAGAAATCCATAGTGTTGATGATGGTGTAATGGAGGAAGGCAAAGAAACGATTAGAAAACTAAAAATGAAAGTTGATAGTTATTCAAAAATCGTTGATGGAATAGCTGAAATCAACTTTGATAGACAAAATGAGATTTTAGTTGTTAACGGTACGGATTTACTAGCTCAATATCGCTCGAATGTGATGTAAGTTAGCTAAAAAGCGGTGGGGATTTTCCCTCAACAAATAAGGACAAAAATAAATTTAATTAAGGAGTCCAACATGGCAGATAAAAAAACAACATTCACAGAAAATGATATGCAACACGAAGTAAACAAAAGAGCAAAAACAGCAGGTATTGACATTAATATTGAAGATACTGGTAAAGTTCTTGACCTTTTTGAAGAGGTAGCAACTGAGAGATTAGTAGCTGGAGAAATCGTGAAAATGAGAAACTTTGGTTCATTTGAAGTAAAAGACCAAAAAGCTAGAAATCGCTACAACCCAGCGACAAAACAGACTGAGATGTTTCCTGCAACAAAATTACCAAAGTTTGATGCTAGTGATGTTTTAAAAGATAAAGTTGTAGCTTAATCGCTTTTTCTTTATAGGCTAAAAAACGACTGATCTGTAATCCAAGTCAGTCACATAAATCAAAAATTAGGAGATATGATTATGTCAAAAAAAGTAGAGTACCAAAAACCAAAAAAGATAGAGTTTTCAAATGAGTATAGTTTTAATGGTGTGATGAAAAATCATTTAGAGATGAGAGAACCGACAATCGGAGATGAGATGAATGCTCAAGAGATGGCACGAAATGAAAGTGAGTTACAACTTTTAATGTTTGCAAATCTTTGTGATGTTTCATTGGATGAATTAAAACCTATAACTTCAAAAGATGGTCAAAAAATAGCTGAGGCATATAACTCTTTTTTGTCCTAAGCTTAGATGATATTTATGAAGGTCAGAGTTTTATCGCTCATTATCTTCATATATCATTAGAAAAGCAAGAAAATATGACCGCACCCAAGTGGTTAAAATACCACGGTCAAGCGATTAAGATACATGAAATAAAATTGAAAATGAGAGGATTGGAATAGTATGGCATCAAATACAGCACTAAGTATGAATATTGTCATGAATAGTGCCATTAAAGGTGCAAATTTCCTCCAAGCCTCTACACAGGGCATCTATAAATACAGTTCACAAGTTCAAAAGATTAACCTCTTAAGAGCTACTAAGTTTGGTACTTTAAATAGAAATGTAAAAACACTTGATAATCATCTAACCAAACTTGCAGTAAAAGCGAATCATATAGCAAAAACACCTATTAAATTCGATGTAGATAAATCTGCTCTTATGGGTGCTAGAAAAGAATTAACAGCAATGGCTAAAGATAGTCAAACTATCTTTAACTACTCCAAACAGACTAACAGAGTTAGAAATCAAAAACCTTTAGCAACAACTTCACAAGTAGTCACGACAAGAAGGCAGAAACACTCTTCTTTACAGGCAACTTCTGCAACTGATGTTGTTGCTAAGGGTTTAATAGCTGGAACGATGCTTATGCCGTTTAAGCCGTCCATTGATTTTGAAAGTGAGATGGCACGGGTAAAGGCTCTATCAAGAGCTACGCCACTAGAGTTTAAAGGTCTTGTATCTGAAGCTAAAAAGCTCGGTGCTACAACTGAGTGGAAAGCCACAGAAGTTTCACAAGGTATGTCATTTTTATCAATGGCAGGTTTTAAACCAAAAGAGACTCAGCAAGCAATGAGTGGCGTATTGTCATTGGCAACCGCAGGTAAAACAGACTTAGCTACAACTGCTGATATATCTTCAAATATCCTCTCAGGTTTTGAAATGAAAGCCACAGAGATGAATCAAGTAGCCGATGTAATGGCTAGAACGATTACAACCTCAAATACTACTGTTCAAATGCTGGGTGATACGATGAAATACTCAGCACCTGCATCGGCACGACTTGGTGCAGATATTACAGAGGTAGCTACTTTGGCGGCGAAAATGGGCGATGTGGGTATTCAAGGCTCTATGTCAGGTACTGCAATTAGAACAATGTACACAAGATTATCAGCACCACCAAAAGAAGCACAAAAAGCATTAAAAAATTTAGGTGTATCTGCATTTGATGAAAGTGGAAAATTTAAAGGCATGATGAATATCATCGGCGATTTAAATACGGCTTTATCGTCGGAAACCGATGAGGGGAAAAGTGATTATTTAAAAAAGATTTTTGGTGTCGAGGCTTTATCAGGTGCAGTAGCAGTTATGAGTGTTGGTAAAGAGAAACTTTTAGATTACCAAGAGACATTAAAAAACTCTAAGGGTGCTTCAAAAGAGATAGCTGATATCCAGCTTAGTACGACTGCTGGTGAGTTTAAACTTTTAGGTTCGGCAATGGAGGGTTTATCAATCTCTACTACATCAGGATTGTTGCCAGTTATATCGTCTATCACAAAAGGGGTAACAACACTTACTTCAGGTATTCAATTTTTATCTGAACAATATCCAACTTTGACCGCCACCATTTTAGGTGGTACTGGAGTAATTATAGCAGGCGGTATCGCTCTTACTGCCTTTGGATTTGCTACCACTATGATGAGTAAAGGTGTTAGTAGTTTAGGATTTTTAGGAAAGCTTACTGGTCGCTTCAAAGGCTTATCAATTGCAACTTCAAAAGCAATAGCAAAACAAAAACTTTTCAACTCTCTTTTATCGGTTGATGGAATTACACCAATAGGCAAAAAAGGTACTTTTACAAAAGTAGCCAAAGGCTCAAAGTTTACAACTACAGCTTCAAAAGCTTCAAAACTTTCAACTGTTGCAAAAGTAGCTACCGTTACAAATGTTGGTACTGCGGTTTCTGATATAGCTTTATCAAGAACTGAAAAAAGAAGAGTGAAAAACTCTAAGGCAAATATATCACGATTAGCTTCACAAGCTACAGATACAAATGTTATGAGTATGGCTTCAAATGTAAAAAAAGATGGAACTTTCACAAAAGTAGCCAAAGGCTCAACTTTTAGTACAGCTTCAAAAGCTTCAAGTGTTACATCGTTTGGATCCATGGGAATGAAGAAAAACATCACATTACTTACACGATTTAATGGACTAATCGGTAAAACAACTCTTCTTTTAAGAGGCATAGGATTGGCTCTTGTCTCAAATCCGATAGGCTTAGCAGTAACTGCCATGGTTGCTAGTGGAATGCTTTTGTATCAGAACTGGCAACCGATAAAAGCTTTTTTTGTTGGATTTGGTCAAGGAGTTTCTGAGGCACTATCTCCACTTGCAGGAAGTATCAAATCAGTATTTAGTACAGTTTTATCAATCTTCCAACCAGTAGCAAATATGGCTAAAAAGATTTTTAAATGGTTTGGAGATATTACTGGTGCTTCAAAGTGGTCTAAAAAAGAGCTTGATGGAGTAGCATCAACTGGTAAAAAAGTTGGTTTGATTGTTGGTAAAGCTTTTTCAATGGCTATGACACCAGTCAAGCTTTTATTAAAAGCCATTCAGACTGTTATTAACAAAATAGGACTGGTTAGCAAAAAGATAAAGTCAGTTATGGGTAATGCTAAAAAAGCAATTACTGATAAAGCAAAATCTGTAAAAGATAGTGTGACTTCATTTTTAGGTTTTGGAGAGAAAAAAGAGAAAATCAAAACTGTTGCAAAAGTGGCTATACCTGCAAACAATGTTATAAAAACTAAACCAAACTTTAAAAAGGTGCTTGATAACAAATCAAAAGAGACTTTTAAAAGCTCAACTTTTGTGACTGAACCTGGAGCAAAAAACAAACCAAGTCCGTCACAGTTTGTGACTCATCGATTAGAGAAAAAGACAAATAATGTAAAGTTAGACTCTCCACTCAAAAAAACAGAGTTTTATAAACCACTATCCTTTAATGATGTGACCGAGCAGCATGTAAATCAATCTTCTTCTTTATTGGATCCTAAAAATAGTGTGACTACATCAAAGAAAACAAATGTATCAATAGGAAATATTTCAGTTTCTATCAACACACCATCAAAAGAACTTGATAGCGATATGGTTCAATCAAAAGTAGAAAAAGCACTAAGAGAGATAAAATTTGATGATGCTGATTTGTCTCATGAGGATGTAGCATGAAAAAGTTTTTGATATTGATATTGCCTTTGTTTTTATCAGCAGGATGGAATAGTGCAAAAGTAGAGAGAATTATCGATGGCGATACTATCATCATCAAAACTTTAGCCGGTCAGTCACAAAAAGTAAGACTTATCGGATTTGATACACCTGAGAGCTTTAAAAATAAAAAATTACTCAAACAAGCTTCTCGCTGCTCAGTCACGCTTGAAAAAATGCAAATGGTGGGAAATATATCCAAAAGATATACATCAACACGGCTCACAAAGGGGTCAAAAATCGCTTATCTTGATTATGGCGTGGATTATTTCCAACGGAGGCTTATTTGGGTTAGAGGGTTCAATTATCGCATTGTAGCCGATGGTTTTGCAAAAGCTTATAGAAGAGCAGATTTACCACGGTCAATAAAGTCAAGTTTGAGAAAAGCAGAACTATCAGCACGAAAAAATAAAAAAGGCATTTGGTCACTATTTGATAAAAATGCAAGATGCTACTAAGGAGTTATTATGGCAAATTTTTTAAAATCATTTAAGATAATGAAAAAGAGAGAATTTAGTAGTGCATATAATGCTTTACATTGGAACCGTGGAGAAACTGGTTATACATATTTTGGTATTTATCAGTCAGCACACCCAGACTGGAACGGTTGGAATTTCATCTATGATGAGTTGATGAACGAGGACTGGAATATTAAAACAGCCTCTTTTAATCTCTTTTCAAACCAAGAGCTACTACAAGAGGTAAAAGAGTTTTATATCTTAAACTACTGGAATAGAATGAAGCTTGATTATGTTGCTTCACAAAAGATAGCTGATGAAATCTTTATCTTTGGACTCAATACAAACCCAAGAAGAGCAGTTAAAAAAGCTCAAAAACTTGTAGGTGTTACACAAGATGGAATCATCGGTGCAATCACTCTAAGAGCATTAAATAACTTTGATGAAAAAGTTTTTGACATAGAGTACGATAAATTAGAAATAGCTTTTTATAAGTATCTAGTGTGGCTAAATCCTGCAAGATATAAGCGATTTTTAAAGGGTTGGATTTACAGAGCGAGGACGGTTTAATGTTAGCAAAATTAGATAATTACACTTTCTTGATGGAAAAAAGTGACTTTGACGAAATGACCGAGCAGTTTAGATTTGCATACTCTGAACACAAAAGACTTAACAATCACTCTTCTTTACAAGCAGTTGGAGCATGGAGCCAAGATATAACAGTTCGTGGGCTTTTAGTACAACAAAAAATGAACACCTTGGACGCACTTGTGAAACTTGCAAGTAAAAAGGAAAAAGTAAGATTTACCACTAAAGAAGATGATTTTGATGTGGTTATTACAGATATTCAAAAGGGTAAAACGCTTTATAATAAAGACGGCACTTTTATGGTTCAGTCTTACAATGCAAAAATGAAAAGGGTATTTAAGCAATGGCAAATGTTTATATAGCAAAAGACGATGAGCGATTAGATCAAATTATCGCTAAACATTATGGAGATGTAGAAAATGCACGAGAAGTTTTAGAAGCAAACCAGCACTTGGTTGGTAAGCTTGTTTTAGGCTCAGGCGATAAGGTTTTTTTACCAAAGATTAAAGAACCAGTTAAAACTGAAGCAGGTAAAGCATTGTGGTAAGAACTCCGTTTTTTATGCTCTTGTCAAATGGCATAGATATAACTCAATCACTTAAAAATGATGTAAAAAGCATACAGTTCACAGACCAACGAGGGGAAAAATCAGACCAACTTGTTATAAAAATCGCAAATGCTTTTTATCAACGACCAAAGTTTGATGATACTTTAGTTTTAATGCTTGGTTATAAAAAATCAGAAATGTTTTTTGCAGGTACTTTTAAAGTTCAGACTTCAAAAAGAATAAACAATGAGGTCTTAGTTGTAACTGCAACTGGTGCAGATTTTTCAAAGCAGATAAAAGAGAAAAAATCTAAGACTTTTGAAAAGAAATCACTCAGCGATATAGTTGGTTCAGTCGCTGGAAATCACGGCTTACAAACTAAGTGCGATTTTGATATTCAAGTTAAGCATCAACTACAGACAAATGAAAGTGATTTAAACTTTTTAGAGAGATTATCAAAAGAGTATAATGCTATCTTTAGCATAAAAAACGGCACACTTATCTTTATCAAAAACAATGATAACAACTCTGTAAATGGTGCTTTACCAACTTTTCTTTTACAAGCACAACAAGAAGAGCGAATAGAGATAACACACACCAATAAATCACAATATAAATCCGCTACAGCACACTTTCATGACACCAAAGAAGCAAAAGCAAAAAAAGTTACTTGCGGTGGTGGTAATCCAGTCTTAAAAGTAACTGGCTCTTTCAAAGATGAAGCTGAGGCAAAAGCAAAAGCTGAGGCAAAACTAGCGATTAGTAACCGTGGTACAGTTAGAGGTGTTTTTACTGGAGAGGGTAGAGCGATTTATGCAGGTGGAAATTTAATACTTGCAGGTACACCGCTTTTTGAAGATGATGGTATCTACTCTATCAAAACAGTTAAGCATACTTATGATGCAAATGGTTGGAAGATAGAGTGCAATTTTGAAAATATAGACAAGGTTGATAAAAAGTAAATGCCAAAGATTTTATTAACCTTGTTTGTATTGCTAATGATATGCTTTGTAGCACTTTTTACAATGATAACCGATAAAATTGAAGAGGTATATCACATACAACTCTCTTTCTTTATCGGTTCTATAATCTTATATTTTATCTGGAAAGGAAACATTAAAAATGTCAAGTGCTAAATCATTAGCAGAGTTAATTGAAGCTCATAAATTTGTCTTAGATGGCTATAATGCCTATGGGGGGGGGTGCGAAATGACTCCTATATCTATGAAAACAACAACACTCCATCCACCTCACGGATGGGTTGGAGGTAAAAGCCGTTTAGCAAAACAGATTGTGGGATTAATTCCAAATGACCATGATATTTATATTGAGGTTTTTGGTGGTGCTTTAAATGTGCTATATGCAAAAGAAAAGCTACCAAAAGCGAGTTATCGTGAGGTAGTAAATGATTTAAATTCTCAGCTTATAAACTTACATCGTGTTATCAGAAATGATAATGCAAAGATGGAAAAGTTTATCAACTCTATGTTTATCAGTCGTGAGTGTTTTAACGACATTAGAAGTGGCAAAGTAAAGCCAAAAAACAACATCGAAAAAGCTTCATATTTTTACTACCTGTTGAGTCTCTCTTTTGGCTCCAAGGGCGATAATTTTGCAATGCCAAAAAGCAGAAAACCAAAAAACATCTATAAAAGCTTTACAAAATGGGAAAAAAGACTAAAAGGTGTGACGATTGAAAATATGGATTTTCAAAAGTTGATAGAGTCCTATGATAGAGTAGATGCATTCTTTTATTGCGACCTCTGTTTCTTTTCAGATATGAAAAATCTTGACAAGGAGAGCCACCGATAATCCCATCAAAACGACCAACGATACCTTTAAATTCTCTAATATCTTGACCGTAGATAATATCTCCTGCACTTACCACAATAAAACCTTTCTCTTTAAAGGCTTTATCAAGTAATCCAACACCAGTAAAGAGACTTAAAACCAATTGCTTACTATTAGACTGCGATAAGTTCATGGTCGTACCTCTTTTGGCTATATTTTGCCATTGTGTCTAAAGTGATTAATGCTTTAGAAAAAACCTCTTCTATGTTTTGCATAGTAGATATTGAAAATTCTAGCTTATTGTTAAACCATCTGAAGCTATACTCTTTACAACGCAAAGAGACACCGTTTTTATGCCTCCTTGCTGTAATCCCTCTACTATATTTCCTATCTCCTATATTTAAAAAGCTACTTATTTTACTTTCAAGATATTTCCCTTTTCCAGTTTCTGTAATAGGGTGTGCATAAGCTTTTTTTACTGCCATTTTCATGATAATATCTCCTTGTCAAGAGGCTTCACAACTGGTCGAGCTTCCTTTGTTTCTTCTTTTGGTGTCAACAGCATCTCAGCTTGGAGTACTCCATTCTCAAAAAAAGGAATTTTGATTGTATTGTTCTCTTTTGTCGGTGTACTTGCTGAAATATTTTCAGATATGTTCATCAAGGTGTTTGCACTTTTAAACTCAATTTCAATCAAGTCATTTTTTAATGCATACTCTATCACTTTCAAAAGCTCATCATTGCTAAAAACTACCTCTTTAGTATTAAAAAGGTTACTAATTGCCATTTCATAGGACATTATGCTACCTCCATTGTGCGGAAATCTTGCATTTTGGTACAATTGTTGCTATAATCAACTTGATGATTTTCACGATTATCACTTAAGCTCTGTTCGTTCGCCAAAATTAGCAGGGCTTTACATCTTTGAGTATTTTCCAATACCTCTAAAATTACTCTCTTTGTTTCTTTATTGTGCTCTTCATAATTAAACATAACGTCCTCCTTTTTAATACTGTTCTACACAAATAAAAGATGAATAAATCAAACCTTTTTCTTTATCGGTTATCTCATCAATTAAAACTCCGTTATTTCCTTCGCACTCTAAAGCATAACTATCAAGAGTAGTATTGTAGTCATCCTCAGACACAACACCCTCAAAACTATAAAGTTCCTTGTGAACAATATCGTTATAACCTATCTTTGGCTTTTCAGCTTCATCTGTGTAATTTTCTCCACATCCAGTTAGTAATACTGATAGAGTGGAAATTAGTAAGATTGTCTTTTTCATTGTATTTTCTCCTATGTGTTAATTTAAATACAAATGTAGTATATACTAAAAAACCTTAAAAACCCATAAAACCTAAATTAAATATCAATATTTGTTAAATCCATCTCATTGTGTGTATAAAAATCTCTTAAATATTTTTTAACACCAAATCTCGCTAGTGACGGATTAAACCGATAATAGCTTTGATAAGTGCTAGTGTCCCAATCCATATGACCTAAAATAAGACTCATATAACCTGCTTGAGCCAAACGATTTTGAGAAGTTTGATTTAAGAGCTTCTCACAAGTAACAGCATAGGCACTTCTAGCATTTTTCATTTTATCAGCTTTGATATTTCCATCATCCACACCAATAGTAAGATTAAATTTTCTCATTATCAGTTCCCAGTCTTTTCTGTACATTGCACCCATTCTATCAGTCAATCGGCTGTTATCCAGTCTTTCAATTGCAGTAGGTATCATTTCTCTTAAAAGCTCTAATGCTTTAACAACTGAGTAGCTATCTGTAAAGAGCAGAGGTATTTCATAATCATCTGCGACAATAGTTTTCTTTTTTGCTTGTCCACCAAACATAATAAAGTTACTTTTGCCTCTTATCTTTTTGAAAGTACCTTTTAAAAGCTCGTGAGGTCTCCGACCAGTTGCTAAACCAAGATAGATAGTACAATAAGTCACATATCGCATCTTTTCGCCATGTTGGATTTTATCGTCGCTGTTTGCTTTTGTTGTAATATCCTCTTCTAAAAAGCTTATCATTCTGCGAATATCTGTAACTTTTGCAGTTTTGATATTGTCGGTCTTTTTTATTCTATCTGTATTACTTTTTTCAACTCTCTCATTTATCTTGTCGTTTATTGGTAAAGGCATTACTAAAAATTTTAAAATAACTTCTTTGAGTTCATCTTTTATCTGTGACTCATCGATTAGAGTTCTTATCTTTGTAAGTCGTGTCCTAGTAGTTGCATAAGTAGCATTGTAACCGACCATCATAATAGTTTGAGTAACTGCAAATATAGCACTATCAAAATCCTTAACTTTGACAAATAGCTCCAGTATCTTCTTGTTCATCTTATCCCACGACTCAAAATCAAAAAACTCTTGGAACTCATTCTCTTTATTTTTTGCTTCATCTTCAATCTTTACGATATTGTTGACAAGTTGAGAGTTTTTAGCGGTAAGTTGCTTGATTTTCTTTTTCAGTTCTCGCATGGTTCTATTTCGTTTAAAATCCTTGTGACCAAGCTGCATGATGAACTCTATCGCCTTATCCCCACTTACCACATAATCGCCGTTGATTTTCGCCCACTCTTCTTTATCGGTTCGCTTTTTAACAAAATGGTTTATTTTACTATTCCATCCAGTTTCATCATCAGCTATCTCTAAAAGAGCAGTAAGAGCGATGCTATTCGTTTTCATCTTCGCTCTCTTCATTTAAGAGACCCAGTAAGTGTCTCTTAGCAATAACACTTACACTTCCTCTCTCATCAAGTTCATCAATATTTGTTTTTTGTGTAGGTGTGATATAAAATGAAACTCTTACACTAGCTCTCTCTTTTACCTCTTTTTTAGGTCTGCCGCCACGAGCTTTTTTCTCTTTTCTAAATTCAGCCAGTTCTGCTCTCATCTCTTCAACTGATTGAGCCTCCGCTTGCTTTTCTTTTACTGGAGTCTTTTTAGTTGGTGTCGTGATGTCTTTTACACTTGGTCTTTTTTTAGCCATTGTTAATCCTTTTTAAAATATTTTCAAATTGTTCTAGTTCAGTTCTCCATACTCGTTGGAGTAATTTACTATCAGCCAGTTCTTTCATTGAATTGCCTTTTCTCATTCCATCGTGCCAAGTAGATGTGTACCTCATCGGTAATACATCTACATCAAATTGTAAACACGACTCTTTGACAAGTGTTAAATCTTCTAATGCCCTTTTTGCTTCATATCTAGTCCCTTTCATTCCTATTTGATTAGCTACTACAAAGCAATCCTTTGTAAACTCTTGTAGCTCACTTATAACCTCAACGGTTCCACCTAAGCTAAGTATGTCAGGTGTAGTTACAAAGATGGTTATATCGCATTGCTTGATAATATCAATGATATTCCCATCAATATGCCCTGCAAAATCATAGATAAAATTCCACTCATTGTTCTCTATAAAAGATATATCATTGATAATTTCAGCATCATCATAAATTAAACCAATTTTAGACCATCTATCATTGCTAACAATGTAAGCTTCAAATTCCTTAGCAAGGTTAAAAGAGAGGGTAGTTTTACCAACCCCACCTTTACCTGCTATAACTGCTATTGTCTTACTCATTTTTTAATCCTCATCTTCTAAAATGCTTCTATATGCTTTACCCTTGATGTCACAAGAGCCGTCAGCCATCTTTAAAACCTTTTGTAAGGCTTCTGTTCTACTCTCAGCCTCAACCTCCTTATGGATAGTCATATACTCTCCTAATACCTCAACTTCTAAGTAAACATCCCAATTCTTAGGTATTTTGTTTTCGTTCGCCATGTTTTCTCCTTAAACTTCTGATGGTAGTATATACTAAAAAGCCTTAAAAACCTCTTAAACCCAAAAAACTTTAAAGCCCACCATAGACTATAAAGTTGCTTTAAATATAAAAAATACACCCTATAATGTACCCTAGACACCCAAAAAACGACACTTGACACCCTTATAGTGTACCACCTAAAACCCCTTATAGTAAATGAAATTTAAGAAGATAGGCAAAGTAGGGCAGGGCAGTCCACCACATCAACACCAAGCCCCCACACTCTTCTTTTACTGGCAACCATTACATTTGCCACCCTAGTCTAAATTCAAGCCACCAAGAGAGCCATAAGCCCCCACAACAAGGCATAAATAGCCATTAAAGCTACCAAATCAAGCCAGTTAAGTCACAAAAGCCTATAATAGCCACACAACCCAACTAAAACCAAACCAATCTATATCATTCATCAAGTAACTCTCGACCCATTTTGACCCCAAAGAAGCCCACCACGATACAACTCAAAAGGGTAGGGCATAACCAACCAAAACCCACCCACTAAACAGCCCAAAAACTCCCAAATTTAAGGAAATTTTTATATAAAATGAACCTTAAAGAAACCCAAAAAACCAACTTTGGCTTAAGTTTG
>JADGDK010000230.1 GCA_016744895.1 Campylobacterales bacterium
TCGCTAATTTATCAAATCTACTCATATTGACTCTTTTTAATTTATTATAACAAAAAGATTTGATAGTTTAAAGTTTTGTTGCCAATAGTCGATTATAGTTCAAATAATAAAATTTTAGGAGTTTCGAGTATGAAGAAAAGTCAACTCATCTCATATAGTATCGTTTTGATAACATCAATGTTAATGTTTGGTTGTTCAACCTCAGAAAGAGTTGATGAAACTCAAACAGCTATAAATAATCCAGATGATAGCAATACATCCAATGGATTAGAACAAGTTACACCCGGTACGCAAATCATTGAAGAGGTAAATCCTTCTATCATTACTCCTGAAGAAAATAACCCTCAAGCAAATAGTGCTAATAATAAATATATTGTTGAACTTACTACGAATAAAGAAGTTATTTCAAATAAAAGTACTGCTTTAATATCATATAATATTAAAGACATTTTTAGTGGAAACTTGGCAGAAAATAGTATTATTCAGCAGGTATCTTTAAGAGTCGATGGTAACTATCTTAACTTTTTTGATCAAGCTGGTGGTATTGGAACAAAAGCTCTTTTAGAATATGCAGAGGGAACAGTAGCATTAACAAGTTTAAAAAAATCAGGTACTACTTATATAGAGTTAATTGCAGAGATTCTTTTTTATGATGCACAAGGTAATGAATCCAAAAAATCTTTAACATCTTATCTTCCAATGGCAATTGTTAAAAATGGTAGCTCCACAATGACAATTATTCCAAACTATGCTGATGATCATAAAAAAAGATATGATAATGATTTAGGGCTTTATATTGATACATTTACTATTCATGTAGTTGACAAATATGGGAATAAAGCAAAAGATGGTACAAAAGTTCATGTTGGAATTGTTAATAACCTCAAAAAAAGTGCAGATGGATCTAACAATCCGCTATATTCTAGTGTTTTACCCCTTGCTCATCCAAGTAGTACTAACATGGGATCACTTATAAAAAATGATCAAAATAAAACACAATTTTCAATTGATGCAGGATATAATTTTGACAATGTTAGAACTAATGATACTGTTGTTATTACGGCAAATGAAAATCAAAGTAATCCCCTTAACTTAGGTGGGTGGGGTGTTCAAGATAATAATACGACACAACTATTAGATATTTGGCATAACTACTCAGTGGGACAAAATACAATAACCGCAGATCTTTCATTTGCTATAGGGAATGATAAAAAAGTTAATGTATGTGAAGAAACACTAGCTACTGCAGCAGTCTATGCAACTGAAGGATATGCTAACTATTTAGTACAAGATGGAATTGTCATTGTTGAACTTAGATATGACCCATATATGGTAGGTAAAACAACATTTATATATGCAAATAGCACATTAGAAGATAAAAGAATTGGTGTCTCTCGCCGTATAGATATGCAAGGTACTGGTCCAGAAGATTTTTATTATGTATGTGATAATACAGATGAAGACAATAAAAGCCAACCACCAATGCAATGTGATATTGGGCATATACTAAAATTAAAAGATTCTAAACACCTTATACAAGATGCAAAATTTACTAGCTACATTCAACAAGATGGAACAACCTGTGCGGGTGTAAACATATACCCAGATGTAAAAATTGGATGTGATGGTGCCAAGTATGTTACGATCTTTGCCCCTCCTGGTAAAAAATGTGGAATTACTATGGGTGATTTTAAACCAGAATTTGAATAATTATAAAGTCTATATGTTTTTATGCATATAGACTAAATCCCTCCATTTGCTCTTCTAACATATCAAATACATCTTTTGCAAGTTCACGTATCTCATCAACTGCATCAAACACTTTTAGCATATCATCAAATTTATCTAAAACAGAATCTTTTATAAAG
>JADGDK010000231.1 GCA_016744895.1 Campylobacterales bacterium
TAAGGCACTGACTAAAAAAAGTAAGGATATATATAATAGTTTTTGTAGTGGTTCTTGATTGATTGGCTTTTTGATAATGAGATAAGCTACCCCTAGATGATGGGGTGATACTGATGTCACCTGATAGAGTATTTTTTCTGTGATCTGATAACCTGTTTTAAAGCTAATGTTTTTGGGTATAAAATCACCAAATATATAGTTTTTATCGATATCAAATAGTGCACTTTTATAATGACTATTAATAGGATAAATAAGATTTTCAGATTGACTTTGATGGAGTTTTCTTAGCTCTATCAAGAGAGATTCACTGTCTAGTTTAAGTGTATCTATCTGAGTATCTAAAAGTCGATGTTTTTCATAAGTATAATAAAGTGCAGTTGCTACAATAAATAGTGACATAGTTGTAATTAGATAAATCACTAAAAAACGAAATAGACTCTTTTTTTCACTTTGCCACATATCGATAACCTACATTTTTAACAGTTTCAATGGATTCTTTACCAAGATAGGATCGAAGGACTTTGATATAAGTACGAAGACTTCCATCATTTGGCTCTTCATCATACTCCCAAAGTGTATCAAAAATTTCTGACTTATTTAAAACTTTGTTTGGGTGGGTTAAAAAGAGTTTTAAAAGTTTAACTTCCTTATTTTTAAGTTTTATCTCTTGATTATTTTTTAAAAGGACAAGATTTGAGGGATCAAACTGGAGTGTTTTACTAATGTGTGTTATCTCAGAATGAGAACCAAACTGTCGTTTTAAAAGTGACTCTATACGTACTTTTAACTCTTTAAGTGCAAAAGGTTTACGGATATAGTCATCGCATCCTACATCAAATCCATGGGTGACATCTTCAACTGAGTGTAAAGATGTGATAAAAATTGCCGGTGTATCGTTTCCATTTTCACGGAGTTGTTGCAATAAATCAAAACCATTTTGATAGGGTACTTTGATATCTAAAAGCATCAAATCAAAATGTTGTTCGTATAAAATATCTTGTGCCTCTAGTGCATCAAAAGCTTGAACAACCTCATAGTTTATATGTGTCAAAAACTGCTTTATAGTGTCACTTAAGGTAATATCATCTTCTAAAAGCAGAATTTTTGATTTCATAACTATCTTCTATTCCCTTGTCCCATACCTCTAAAATTTGTAGGAGGATAAGTATCATAAATATATTCAGCAATAATCATAATTTCTTCTTTGGTAACACTCTCTTTTTGTGAGAGCATGAGTCCAAATTTTTCAAGTTTTGTGTCTATACAAATTGCTTTTTCTTTAGTTGGATTGAGGGTATAATCCACTATAAAATTTACAGCTTCTTTTTTATTTTTGTATTGCATTTTAACATGACGCATGACACCCATGATAGCTGGGGCTACAATGGTTTTAAATTGTTCTGAAGTTGGTCTTTTTGTCATATGGCAACTTGTACATTTAGCCTCAAATAGAACCTTTGCATGATCTTCTGCCATCAGTAAGGTATTTGTAATCAGTAGTGTAGTTATAAATAAAACTATTTTTTTCATTTTATCTCCTTTGTTAATTTTGAGGGTACTCAGGATGACAATAATTAATACCATCTATTATACCTAAAGAACAGCAATCATCATCAATTCCAAGACTTTTCATACCCTTATTCTATCAAGCTCATATGAACTACATGTGAATTTTACACAATAATTACATAACTAATTCTTTTAATAATTATCAAAGTATTAGTTATGTATAATTACAAATAATAAAATTTATCAAAGGATATATAAATGTATAAGAGTAAAATTATCCCATTAACATTTGTTTTAGCATGTAGTTCA
>JADGDK010000232.1 GCA_016744895.1 Campylobacterales bacterium
TTTTTAAATAAACCCTTTTTAAGCCCCATAGTGCCGAGTTAAACTTAAGGTTTTAAGCACTCGTTTTTTTCATTAAGTCCACTCTGCAATTAGATATAAAACTCCAAATGAAGTTTATTATCAAGCTGATAATAATTTAGACCCTAGGAGACAAAAACTGTTACCACTGGTATCGTAAAGAGGTGAAATAAGAAAACTTGTTTTACTGGTCTTGAAAATGGGATACGACATTCAGTATAATGAACCCCTAAAACTAGACCAGTAAAAATTGTTTTCTTATTTCTAAAATGATAAAATTGAAATAGAAATAGAAAATATAGGGATTAAATATGAGTGCAAAAAGAAAGAGTTATAGTGCAGATTTTAAAGCCAAGTTGGTTTTAGAAGTTTTAGAGGGCGAAAAAACTATTAATGAAATAGCCAGTAAATATGAAGTCATACCTTTGAGTTTAAAAAACTGGAAAAAGCAATTTATGGAAAATATGTCACTAGCCTTTGATAAAAGTACAGTTGTTAAAGAGTATAAAGATGAGATCGAAATTCTTCAAAAATCAAATGATGATTTAGCGAAGAAAGTTGGGAATCTTATTGTCGAAAAGGATTTCCTCGAGGGAAAGCTCGTAAGCTTGGCATCCTCTAAAGAGAGAAAAACTCTTGTTGATGCTAAGCTAAATATTTCACTCAATAAACAATGTCGTTTACTGCATCTGAGTAAATCAAGCTTATACTATATTCCAACGAAACCATTTAGTAGCAATCATGATTTAAAGGTTCTAGATGCAATCAACAATATCTACTCTGACTTTCCATCCTATGGCTCGAGAAGGATTCATTCTCAATTATTGAGAGACGGTTACAGCGTTGGAAAGAAGTTCGTTAAAAAAGCTATGAAGTATATGGGAATAGAAGCCCTTTATCCAAAGCCTAAGACTACTACAGCGAATAAAGAGCATTATAAGTATCCATATCTTCTAAAAGATTTCAGAGATTATGCTGGTCGTGTTGTGATTGAAAATGTAAATCAAGTTTGGAGTACGGATATCACTTATATCAAACTTGAAAAAGGCTTTGTATACTTAGCTGCCATTATTGATTGGCATAGTAAGAAAATACTCTCATGGAAACTTTCCAATACAATGGATATTTCACTTGTGAAAACAGTTCTCAATGAAGCATTAGCTTTTTATCCAAAGCCTGAAATATTTAACACAGATCAAGGAAGTCAATACACTTCCAAAGCTCATGTTGAGATTCTTCAAAAGCACAACATTAAAATATCTATGGATGGAAAAGGTAGAGCTACAGATAATATTTGCATTGAAAGATTCTGGCGAAGTATAAAGTACGAAGAAATTTATCTTAACGAATACAAGAACATAAAAGCTCTTAATCGAGCCATAGAAATATATATGAATAAATACAACAAAAAAAGATTACATTCAGCGATTGGCTACAAAACACCAAATGAGATTTATTATCAAACTGCTAATAATTTAGATTCAAGAGGAGAGAAACTGTTACCTGAAGTATCGTAGAAAGGTGAAATAAGAAAACTTGTTTTACTGGTACAGAAAAAAGGAACCATTATAAACTTAAGAGTTTGCGTTTGCTTGTACTTATCTTCTATTTTTTTACAAAAGCTAGTTAACTCTTCTCTCTCATCTTTTTCAAGCATGGCATCTTCTAGCTCTTTGGCATCTTTAAAGTCATTTTGTACATAAAGTTCTGCTAATTCAACTCTTAATTCTTCTAACTTAT
>JADGDK010000233.1 GCA_016744895.1 Campylobacterales bacterium
CAAGTACTGGAAAAAGAGAAGCATTAGAGCTTAGAGATGCAGACGACAGATATATGGGGAAAGGTGTTCAAAAAGCTGTTGAAAATGTTAACGTACAAATTGCTGATGAGCTTATTGGAGTTTCACCTTTTAATCAAGCAGAGATTGATGCGATTATGAAGCAACTTGATGGTACTGAAAACTATGGAAATTTAGGTGCAAATGCAGTGTTGGGTGTGTCTATGGCAGTAGCGCGGGCATGTGCAAATAGTCTAAATATCCCACTTTACAGATATCTTGGTGGTAGCAATGCTATTACAATTCCTGTACCTATGTTTAACATCATCAATGGTGGAAGCCACGCAAATAATAGTGTAGATTTCCAAGAATATATGATTATGCCTCTAAACTTTGATTCACTTAGTGAAGCTTTGAGAGCTTCAGCTGAAGTGTATCATTCACTTAAAAAAATTATCTCAGATATGGGAGAGAGTACAGCACTTGGAGATGAAGGTGGATTTGCACCAAACCTCAAAAATAATGAAGAACCTATCACAGTGATTATGCAAGCAATTGAAAAAGCTGGATATAAAGCAGGTGAAGATATTGCTATCGCATTAGATGTTGCGGCAAGTGAGCTTGTTGCTGATGGTGGATACAAACTTGATGCAGAAAATAGAGTACTTAGTTCTGCTGAATTAGTAGATTATTATGCTGATCTTTGTGCTAAATATCCTATCGTTTCTATTGAAGATGGACTTAGTGAAGATGACTGGGACGGATGGAAGATCTTAACTGAGAAACTTGCAGATAAAGTACAACTTGTTGGAGATGATCTTTTTGTAACAAATGAGAAAATTTTAAGTGAAGGCATTGAAAAAAATATTGCAAATTCTATCCTGATCAAACCAAATCAAATTGGATCTGTAAGTGAAACTATGACTACAGTGAGATTAGCGCAAAGAAATGGTTATACATGTGTTATGAGTCACAGAAGTGGTGAGAGTGAAGATGCATTTATCGCTGATTTTGCAGTAGCACTAAATACGGGTCAAATCAAAACAGGTTCAACAGCACGTGGTGAGAGAACAGCAAAATATAATAAGCTTTTAGAGATTGAACAAGATCTTGGTTTTTCAGAGTATTTAGGGAATGAACTCTTTTAGCCTATGAGTAAGATTTCAGATGAGATTGTAGAAGAGAAGCTTCATAGTGAAGATAATTACTCTTTTATACCAAATGTTCTCATAGTCTTATCTGTTATCATAGCTGCTATCTTTATCGGAGAGACACTTTTTGGAAAAAATTCCTTGGAAGTGTATCTCTCTTTACAAAAAGATAAAAAACATCTTGAAGAAAAAATCTATAAAATCCAGTATGAAAATGCCGCACTTCAAAAAGAGTATTTTGAACTAAAAAGTCTATTGCCCAAAGAGGAAAGCGAATGAAAAAGATAATCTTTATATTACTTTTTTTTACATTGACACTGAGCGCAAGAGAAAATCCATTTTCCCCACAAGATATTATAATAAAACCAAAACCAATTACAAAAAAAATACAATTACAAAAAAAACCTATTAAAGTTTTTAAAGAGGTTAAAATCAAAGAACCTCAAAAAGTCATCCCTTCTCCCAAACCTAAAGTTATCAAAAAAGCCGCTGTAAAACCAAAACCAGTAGTTAAAGTCAAACCAATAACAAAAGTAAAAAAACGTAAAATTCGTAAATCTACAATAAAACCAAAACTGATTTATAA
>JADGDK010000234.1 GCA_016744895.1 Campylobacterales bacterium
ATGATATCTCTTATTCCCGTCACAAAAAAGAGCTTTAAATCTTAACAAAGCTTATAAAGTAATTGTTGATGAGCAGAGTTTTATTTATGGTAGAGATGGCACGATAAAACCAGTGAAAAATGTTCATAAAGAGCGGGAGTGTTCAAAATTCTGTGTCAATTAGATAAAATAATTGATACAGGAGAATATGATGAAGTACGAGATAGATGTAGAGGAGTTTGCCAAAGCACTTAAAGATGGTAAAGGCATATCAGGAAAGAGTGGAGCCTTAACCCCTCTTATTAAACAACTCACAGAGTTGGCTCTTCAAGCGGAGCTTGAGAGCCACTTATCCCAAGACTTAGAGAAAAATAGAAAAAATGGTATCTCTACAAAAACTATGAAAAGTAGTAATGGCACCTTTGAATTAGAAACTCCAAGAGATAGAAATGGTTCATTCGAGCCTGAGATAGTCAAGAAAAATCAAACCCATATATCAGATGAGATAGAGAGTAAAATGTTATCTCTTTTTTCGCTTGGTAGTAGTTACTCACAAATATCAGACCATATAGAAGATATATATGGTGTAAGCTTTTCTAAGAGTGCTATAACAGCAGTCACCGACAAGCTTATACCAATGCTTGAGGAATGGAGGAAAAGACCTTTAGAGGCAATTTATCCCTTTATCTATCTTGATGCTATTCACTACAAAGTAAGAGAAGATGGACATTATATCTCTAAAGCATTTTATACCGTATTAGGTGTTAACTTAGAAGGTAAGAAAGAGATACTAGGACTTTATCTCAATGAAAGTGAAGGAGCCAAGTTCTGGCTTCAAGTACTTACAGACCTTCAAAACCGTGGAGTAAAAGATATTCTCATCTCCTCTGTTGATGGATTAAAAGGCTTCCCTGAAGCCATTCAATCCATATTTCCACAAACAGAAGTACAACTTTGTGTGGTGCATCAGATAAGAAACTCCCTTAGATATGTTGCCTCTAAAAATCAAAAGCAATTTGCAACTGAACTTAAAACGGTCTATCAAGCTTTTACAAAAGAAGAGGCTGAACTAGCCCTTGATAAATTAGAAGAGAAATGGGGTAAAAAATACCCTATCATATTTGAATCTTGGAGAAATAAGTGGGAGAACTTATCTCACTACTTTAAGTATCCTGAGCCTATTAGAAGGATCATTTATACGACCAATATTATTGAGTCTGTGCATCGACAATTTAGGACATTGACAAAGACTAAAGGAGCTTTTCCTAATGATAATAGTTTACTAAAGTTACTCTACGCTGGTATACAAAATGCTGAGAAAAAATGGACGATGCCAATAAGAAATTGGAGTTTGACCATCTCTCAGCTTAATATCCATTTTAAGGATAGGCTAAAAGATGCTCTTATGTTATGAGTGTTATAATTTTAGGAACAACTAGGTGTTGACACAGATTTTAGAACACTCCCGGTAAAACTATCCAACTGATTTAAGTTGGATAGTTTTAGTGTTATCATTCACATCCATCAAGAGCATTAATCCAATCTTTTAGCATCTTTACAGCTGTTTCATCTACCACATGAGTACCAAGTGGCGGCATTCTAGAACTCTCATCTAACGTCTCTACTCTATACAATATGATAGAGTTATCTGCATCTTTTGGTTTTATAAGTTTTGCATCTTCTTTTCCATAACTTCCTAAAAATGGTGTTTCATTACAGGTCTTAG
>JADGDK010000235.1 GCA_016744895.1 Campylobacterales bacterium
GTATTGATACTAGAGCTTCCTGTACTAGTAGTACCATCAAGATTTAATGTATCACTAGGAGTACAAGTAGTAGGCAATGTAAATCTAGCTACAGGAGCAGGATCAATTGTTACATTCTCACATGTTTCATTTTTTAAACCATCATTATCCGTCACAGTTAGACATACTTTATGCGCACCTGAAGATAATGTATAATTACTTGGATCAGTAACAGCAACACCATCAACTTCCCAAGCATATGCCACAATACTTCCATCACTATTACTATCTCTACTACCTGAACCATTTAAAATACCAGAAGATAGAGAGGCACTTGAAATTGCAGCAATTGGTCCACTTGTTGAACCACAACATTCACCATCGCAACCTACATTGAACATAACTGCAGCAGCAGTTAATAAAACTAAAGAATATTTTATCATTTTTAACACTCCATAAATCAAATTTGTATCATTATATAGTTTTATTATTTAACTTTACTTTTAAAAAATTGTATTTTTTATATATTTATTAAAATAATTTAATTATTTAATCTTTTCTAAATACCACATAAAAGCATACATCAAACCTGGGGTTTTAGAAATTGTCTCATCAAAGATCAAAGATTTAGCTTGATTTACAGAGAGATAAACCACTTCAATTGCCTCATCTTCTATACCTCCACCCTCTGTTACTTTCATATTTTCATCAACTTTTGTAAAAAAGAGCGTCTGCTTTCCTCCAGCAAATCCAACAGCAGTATAAAATGAAGTGATTTTCTCAATGTCATCCAATGCTACATCATAACCACACTCTTCAAGAATTTCTTCTTTTGTAATCTGTACTAATGATTTATCTTTATCCACTAATCCTGCACAAAGTTCAACAGTCATACCATCATTATTTTTAAGATATACAGCGGGTCGAAACTGTTTTACAAGTACAAAGGCATTTTTCTCAGTATGATAGATAAGTACAGCAACACTATCATGAGTATCTACAACTTCCCACTCTCTTTTCCGACCATCTTTTTCGAAAATAAGCTTTTGTGCTTTGACAAATTTTGGATCTTCAAGAGGTTCCATTTTAAGAATTTTTATCATTTTATAAGTAACCAAGAAGCCAAACCTAAAAAGCTAAAAAAGCCAACTACATCAGTAACTGTTGTCAAAATAACCGTACTTCCAACTGCAGGATCCACATGAAATCTTTTTAAGGCTAAAGGAATAATCGCTCCAAAAAAACCAGCAGCAAAAAGATTAATCACCATTGAAGCAGCGATAATATAACCAAGCATCTGTTCTCCAAACCAAAGATAGGATATAACTCCTAAAATCAAAGCAAATATAAATCCATTTGCCAAGGAGAGAAAAACTTCTTTTTTGATTGTTTCCTTAGCGTTTTCAAGTGCTATTTCGCCAAGTGCGAGACGACGTACTGTAACAGTTAAAGTCTGTGTTCCAGCATTACCTCCCATAGAAGCTACTATAGGCATCAAAATTGCTAGTGCAACAAAAGATTGTATCGTTTCATCAAACATTTGAATCACTAATGAAGCAGCAATTGCTGTCAAAAGATTTAAAAATAACCAAGAACCTCTCTTCTTACCTGCTTCAAAAAAATTCTCTTCCTCTTCTGCTTCGTCATCAACTCCAGCAAGGTTATAGATCTGTTCCGTTGCACTCTCTTGCAT
>JADGDK010000236.1 GCA_016744895.1 Campylobacterales bacterium
CTTTTACACTACTATATAACTAATATGTAACCTATTGTAATTGAGGCGCTTTAGTTTCTGTGTATTTTAGTAGTTTCAGTTGTTTTTCCAGACTTGATATTTTCCTTTGTCTCCATTTTTCGTTTTCCTTTTCCATTCTATCAATATTGTATTCGCTTTTGTTCTTAATCATTGTATATATTATCTTGGAAAGTTTATGAGCTGTTGCTAATACACCACCTTTTTTTCCTAAGCGTGCTCTCATTTTTCTTGCATAGTCACCAATTGGCTCTTTACTGTGGACTAATCCAGTGGCAGCCATGCGCAGTGCTTGACCAGCATGATTTTTCTTTTTTTGCATTTTACTACTAATAATTTTACCTCCTGATATTTTGGTGTTAGGTACTAAATTCAACCATGCTGAAAAGTTTTTTTGTCCTTTCCATTTATTCATATCTGTTCCGATTTCCGAGATCAATTCTACTACTGTTATCTCACTGATACCTTTTATTTTGCACAGGTCAACCCCAAGTATTTTTATCATCATTTGCTGAGCATCAAAATAATAGTGATTCTTTTTAGGCTTTTTTTTGTTACATACATCGCTTATATCACCTTCATATATTTCAGCTACCTGTTCCAAGAGGTTTTGTTCTATTCTTTTATCACATTCAGTCTTCTGTATCTGATAAAATTTGTAAGACTGATAAGCTTGGTCAAGCATAAATAGGTATTCTTGTTTCCATATACCTTCCAAGGACTTCTTTATCGCATCATCGTCGGCCCTAATCCTTGGGTCTTTGTATTGTATGAGTACATCTGGATTTCTTTCCCCTTCAATTATTGCTTTGACCATTGACATACCTGTTTTCCCTAAGATATCGCTGATAACAGTATGCAGTTTGAGATTCATCAGCTCCATAGATTTTTGCATTCTCCTAACACAGTCAGCTCCAAGTTCTAGTAATTTTTTACGGTGACGAGTGTAAGCCCTTAATTCTCTTGTTTTTTCATCGGGCTGGAAACACTTTTGTAACAGCCCACAACTGTGTAATTTCTGTATCCAAATGGCATCAGTATCATCTTTTTTCCTTCCTGTAACATTTTTGACGTGTTTTGCGTGAACCAAATATGGTTCGATTCCACATTCTTCCAACATTAGATAAAGATTCAACCAATAAACTCCTGTGCTTTCCATTGCGGCAGTAGTAATGCCTGCTCTTTGTAAATCGGATACGATCTCATGAAGATCCGATGTAAAGCATCCATATTTTTTAGTAACAAACCAACCATCTTCGTCGGAAAATGATACATCAAACTGTGTGTCCCCTACATCAATACCTGCAGCATGAGCATTGATAACGGGAAGCCCCTCTTTTAATCTCGGTTTTTTTTCCATGATATAGAATTATAAGCCAGAGGGGCACAAAAATTAGAATATGATCTACTATACGGTGTCTTGGCATCCAAATAAAATTCCACAAGGTACCCTAACCCAAACTTTTTCATGGACTTATATTTCCAACGTGTAGACTGGGATTATCTGGCTTGATTTAGTAGCAAGTTATCTTAATTTTTGTTTGGTTCGCTTGAACCACGATTACTTTTTCGAAAAAGTGTAATAGATAGACCTTTTTTTTTATTCGTTTTTAAAACACTTATCCTATCATTTGTTATTAACAAAAT
>JADGDK010000237.1 GCA_016744895.1 Campylobacterales bacterium
TCTTCCCCAACATAACCAGCTTCTGTTAAACTTGTAGCATCTGTTATCGCAATTGGAACATCTAAAAACTTAGCCAAAGTTTGTGCCATCAAAGTTTTTCCACTTCCTGTTGGTCCGATAAGAAGAATATTTGATTTTTGAATCTCTGTATCATCATTCACTGTATGTTGTTTAAAAATTCTTTTGTAGTGATTATAAACACCCACTGCAAAAACTTTCTTTGCATCATCTTGACCTATAACAAAATCATCTAAAACTTTTTTAAGCTCTTTTGGTGTGAAAAGATCCAAATCAAGATCAATATTTTCAACTTCCTGCTCTTCATCACCAAAAAATATCTTATAAGCAGAAATAACACAATTTTCGCAAATATATATATTGTCTCCAGCTAAAAGTCTGTTATCGACGCTCTCTTTTGATTTGCAAAAACTACAATTTTTAGACATATTTATTTCCTCTCATATGGTATACCTCGTTTTGTTGTTGTGATAAATTCACATAACTGTTTTACTTTTCTGTTATCAGTTGAACTCATTAATTTTTCAATACTATCTTTAATCGGATCTTGTGATCTAAATAACATTTTATACGCACTGATCAACGCATCTATATCACTTTTTTCAAATTTTCTTCTTATACCCACCAAATTAAGACTTTTGACTACTGCTCTATTGCCTTCTGCCAAACAAAACGGTGGTATATCTTGTGTTACGGCCCCCGCACCGCCTATCATACAATACTCTCCAAGTCTCACAAATTGGTGAATTGGAGTTGAACCCCCGATGATCACACCATCTTCAACGATGACATGTCCTGCTACCATAGATTGGTTTACCATGACGATATTGTTTCCCAATATCGCATCGTGCGCTACATGTGTTGAGCCCATAAAAAGATTATTATCTCCAATGATCGTTTCACCGTTGTCTTTCATCGTTCCTGGATTAATCAATACATTTTCTCTAATCGTATTGTTTTTACCAATGACAAGTCTTACGTCTTCACCTTTATACGATAAATCCTGAGGCGCTGTACCAATAGCTGAAAATGGATAAATTTCCGTTTTTTCACCAATATCAGTATTACCATCAATTAACACATGAGAGTGAAGCTTCACACCATTAGCTAACTTTGCATCTTTTTTAACTATAGAGTATGGACCTATCTCAACATCTGCACCCAGTTGTGCTCCATCTTCTACGATAGCTGTCGGATGTATAAATGCCATTTTTTACTTGTCCACAATCATAGCTTTTAATTCAGCTTCTGTAGTTAAAACTCCATCTACAAATGCTTCACCCTTTAAGATCCAAATATTACCTCTGTGTTTGATAACAGATACTTTGTATTCCAGCTTATCACCTGGTGTCACAGGTGCTCTAAATTTACACTTATCAATACTCATAAAGTAGACAACTTTATTTTCTGTCTCTTTTTGATCTTCTTCACTCATACTTTTAAATGCTAAAACACCTCCAGCTTGAGCTAATCCTTCAACAATCATAACACCAGGATAAATAGGGTGTCCTGGAAAATGACCCTGAAAAACATGCTCACTGATTGAAACATTTTTATAAGCATGAATTGACTCTCCACCCTTGATCTCTATAACACGATCAAGAAGTAAAAAGGGAAATCTATGAGG
>JADGDK010000238.1 GCA_016744895.1 Campylobacterales bacterium
CTACAGGATAGATCCCTACCCAATCTCCATTACCTGCTGGTAAGTTTGATAGCTGTACGGTGATTGACTCATTTGGTGTATAATTTTCTATATCCATATAGATAAATGGAGCTTCTACAGCATCATTTAGATGTAAAACCACACCATCAGCAGTGTCAATACTCAAAGTAACTTGGAAAAATTCTGCATCTAAAGAGGTAATGGTAAAGTTTTCATTGTTATAGATATCAACAGCATCATTGGTAGAAGCTAACCATGATTTCTTAATTTGCACAGTAACAGTTTGTGAATTTTGTACGTTGGGATTGACGGCGATGAGATACTTATCACCATTATCATGGGTAAATGTTTGTACTTCTGCTTGTGCAGATTGGGCAAAGTTTCCATCTGTAAGATTTAGTTTTAAGAGTGTTGGTGCTAAAACATTGAGTTTTTCATTGATAGATTGTGCTTCATGGATGAGAGGAGTCTCCTCATAATTGATATCCATCATACCCTCTACCCAATCTTCAGATTGATACAAAAAATAAAATATACCTTTTGCACCCTCTTTGATTGCGGTAAAAGCTTGTAAACGTAACTCTTTTGGTATTGGATTTCTCCAATATGTATCACCACCAAATGCTTGCATAACAAACCAAATTGGTTTTCCTTGTGCTATAGTTTGTGCTTGAGAAAGAACCTCTTGTATAGAAATTTGATCTCCACCATTATTAAATGAACTATCAGCGGCATTACCTCTTGGATTATGATCACTTAAGTCACCAAGTGGTGTATCACCATCTGCTTGGTCTCCATTATAAAAATCTACAGCAAAAGGATAAGCATCTATTAAAATAACATCTGGATTCATCGCTTCATTTAAAATACCCATAGAGTTAATATTATTGAAAGCACAAAGAGAAATTGCATCTTGATCTATGGTAGATATAGTATCTTTTACCATTGCTAGTTGATTTTCATCAATCTCTTTCCCCCTTGGTCCTAAAATATCAGCTTCACCTAATGGTACAGGTTCATCATAAATGGAATAACCTAAAATATTGTTAGAGTTTTTAAGCTGTTGTATATAATCTTGATTTAAAGTGTCAAAAATGGTTTCATTGGTTAAATTAACTATTTTATCATCTAGTAATTTTTGAGTCGCAATCAACGTTGGCACGATATATAATTCACTATCTTCAGAAGCACGCATCACAGCATCAATAACATCATGTGCTTTTGATGGATTAGCATCTGCCTGATCTAAAGTGAGGTCTATAGTCATAATAGCCGTATTAAAACCATAATTTTTGAGATCTTGAAATTCATGTAAGTATTCATTATAAGCTATGGTTGGGTTATATCGTATATCATTTTCAAGTGTGACATCATCTCTTAAATCATGTGCAGACTTCTGTCCCATGACATAATAGACACCTATGGGGAAAAAAGACTCAACTTCTACAGCTTCAAGCGTGGGTACAAAAATAGACCAAGTTGTAATACTAATAAATGATATATTAATTAATATTTTTTTAAATCCTGAATCATTAATTCAACCTAAGCCCGGTTCACGGTTTAAATCATTCTAGGGATTAAAGTACCACCCAATTACAAATAATATTACCTATAATATTTTATAATAT
>JADGDK010000239.1 GCA_016744895.1 Campylobacterales bacterium
CATGTTTTCAAGCTAAAAAAATGTCTAATTCTTTATTTTCTGAATATAATAATTGCTCTGATTCAAAACATTCTTTTGGTGGAGTGATTAAATTTATTGCTTATTATAAGCCAATTATCGAAAGATTTGAAGATGATATTGTCTACTATCGTCTCATTTATATACTTTATAGCTTTTCATATCATATAGATAAGCATCATGGACGATTAAATAAAATAGAAGATTATTTTGATAGAGATAAAAAACTACATCCTGATTTCTCAAATTCAAAAAATAACATAGAAAATTATCTTGATAAAAAGTTTGAATTTTATATTTTAAATAAATTATTGTTCTCTCTACTTGTGAGTAGTGACTATTATGCAACAAATGAGTATATGGCACAATTGCCTATTATTGATCTTGGACTTTTTTCATATGAAAAAAAACAGCAGTTAAAAGCTAAGTTTGATACTTTTATAAATGGTTTTTCAAAACCAGAAGGTATCAATAAGTTAAGAAATGAGATGTTTATTGAGGCAGAAAAAAACCTACTCAAAAATCTTGATAAAAATATATTTTATCTTGAAGCGCCTACAGGAAGTGGTAAAACTATAAGCTCGATAAATCTTGCTTTACAACTTTTAAATAGAGATCAAAAACTAAACAAACTCTTTTATATCTTTCCATTTAATACCCTAGTAGAACAGACTAAAAATGTTTTTAATGATATCTTTGGAAATGAACTAGATATAGAAATTATAAACTCAATTACACCCATAAAAGATATAAAACAAGAAGATAACGAAAGTAATTATACTAAGTCATATGTTAATAGACTTTTTTTCCATTCCCCTGCAATTATAACAACACATGTGAGTCTGTTTAATATTCTTTTTGGTACTTCAAAAGAGGACAATTTCCCATTGTGGCAATTGGCAAATTCAGTAGTTATAATAGATGAGATACAGAGTTATAACAATAATCTTTGGTGGTATATGATTGAGTTTTTTGATCAATATGCCAAACTGTTAAATATTAAGATTATTATTATGTCAGCTACACTTCCTAAATTGGACTATTTTTTGAAAAAAAATGATGGGTTTGTTGAACTAATCAACAATAGAGACTATTTTTATAAAGATCCACTTTTTAAAGATAGAGTAGTTGTTGATTTTAGCTTACTTGATGAGGATGAAATTGATTTTGATAGATTGGAAGATGTATTGGAAGTTGAGCGAGTGAATTATAAAAAAATCCTTTTTGAATTTATCAAAAAACAGAGTGCACGAGAGTTTTATGAACATATAAAAGATAAGTTTGATAATGTTTATGAACTTAGTGGTGATGACAACAAAGCTTACAGGCAATTAGTGATCAATAAAACAAAAGAGGATCACCCCATTATTGTTATTGCGACACAAGTGATTGAAGCAGGTGTAGATATCGACATGGATTTGGGATTTAAAGATATCTCTACACTTGATAGTGAAGAGCAATTTATGGGTAGGATCAATAGAAGTTGTAAACATACAGGTCGAAAAGTTTACTTTTTTGATATGGATGATGCAAGCAAGATATATAGAGGTGATCAT